>JAGQQC010000391.1 GCA_020426395.1 Planctomycetaceae bacterium | reverse complement strand
CAGTTTTTCGAAGGTGTCTTCCTGAGGAGCAGTTACTGTTTCCTCAGTGAGCGGGTGATATTGCAGGGGATCCTGGGATTCCTGTGTAATTCTGGCGAGAACACCTGCTTCCCATTCTGCATATTTGGAGGTCGCTTCTTCTCGGGCCTGTTTGACTTCTGCTTCTAGAGCGGCGACTTTTTGATTGTAGTCGGCCATGTTCGCTTCATACTTTTGTATGGCTTCTTCTGACCGGGGAACTTCCGTGGTCGTTTCATCTCCGTTGTTGAAGAAGGCGAAGAGTTCGTAGTACTCTCGCTGAGCGATGGGATCGTATTTGTGCGAGTGGCAGCGGGCACAACCGATGGTGAGGCCCAGCCAGATCGATCCTGTGGTTTCCACCCGGTCGAAGACGGCTTCCACACGCCACTGTTCCTGGTCAGTTCCCCCTTCGGTGTTCGTCAAGGTTTGCCGATGAAAAGCGGTGGCCAGTTGTTGCATTTTAGTCGCATTGTCGATCAGATCGCCCGCCAATTGTTCCCGGGTGAATTGATCGTAAGGCATATCCTCATTGATCGCATTGATCACCCAGTCGCGGTATCTCCAGGCGTTGGGGCGGGGGTTGTCTTTTTCATAACCATCGGAGTCAGCATACCGGGCCATGTCGAGCCAATGGCGACCCCAGCGTTCACCGAAGTGGGGAGAAGCCAGTAGATGATCGACAACTTTTTCATAGGCATCGGGCGAGGGGTCGTTAACGAAAGCTTCGACTTCTTCCGGTGTCGGTGCGAGACCGATCAAATCGAGATAGAGTCGACGGATTAGTGTATAACGATCCGCTTCGGGCGAAGGAAGCAATTCTTTGGATTCAAGTTTGGAGAGAATAAAGTGGTCAATCTCGTTTTTGACCCACTCTTTATGATTTACCTCGGGGAGTTCAGGTCGAGTAATCGGTTTGAACGCCCAGTGATCGATTTCGACAGTGCCTGATTCGGAATCGGGCCAGGTTGCTCCCTGGTCAATCCAGGCGCGGAGGAGGCCGATTTGCTCTTTTGTGAGAGGTTCTTCACCTTCGGGAGGCATCATCATTTCCGGAACGACACCGGCAACTCGCTCGATCAGCGGACTGGTTCCACTTTCTTTTGGCAAAATCGCCTTGCCCGTATCCCCGCCGTTAAGAGCATTCGTTTTTACATCTAGCCGGAAGCCCCCTTCCTGGGCATCGGTGCCGTGGCATTGCAGACAATGCTTTTCAAAGATCGGCTTGATGTCGCGCGCGAAATCAATCTCCTGTTCAGCTACAGGAGGAAGTTCAGCAGCGGCGAGTGGAAGGGAAAATAAGCTGGCCAGAAATAGAACGGCGGGAAGAGATCGAACCATGGTCTCTCGAATGACCTCGAAAACAGGGAGAGAAAGAATGGACCCGGTAATCTCGCGATAGACAAGCAGGTAAAATTGTCGGTCCGGGTGTGCGGAGAGGATCAGTCCGAAAACTCGGACTGATGTTAGACATATAAACCTGTCCCCATATTTTCCGGCATTCCCGGTGGAGTGTCAAGTTGCAGCCCGTTTTGCGGGCCATTGTGAGCGATTTGGTCAGAAAACTGCCCGGTTTTGTCAGTCTGTACCACCTTGAACGGCAACCGGTTAAGCCGGTTTGTCTTGATACTCCGGCTCAGATTATTCCGGGAGCGGAGCGTCTGCCACGGCGAACTCTAGACGGACCGCGACTTGCCCTTCTACCGAGACCTTCCCGGTGAAGAAAAACGCGTTCGCCAGTTGCTCGGTCAGTTTGATCTCGATGGTGATCGTTTCTCCCGGGCGCACAATCCGTCGAAAACGGGTTTCGTTTTGACGCGTAACGACAGGCACCCGCCCTTCACCGGGCGGATGCTGCTTCGCCATAAATACCGCTGCCGCCTGAAAACAGGCTTCACACTGAATGACTCCCGGGAGAATCGGAACATTGGGGTAATGCCCTTTGAACAGTTCCAGATTCGGATCAATATACTTGGTCGCGACGAGGCCTTCGTTACTTTGCAGAATAACTTCATCCAACCAGAGAAAAGGTTCGCGATGGGGGATCAGTTGTTTGATGTCGTCGAGATTCACAGGGGCAGTTTTTCTGGTGTGCGAGTAAAAAGAATTGAGCAAAAATATCTCAAGGGACGAATAAGCACGGCGTTCAAGATTATCTCGATTTTTGTCGCCAAACGGCAAATGCCAGAATTAGAATCAGAACCAAACCGGCAATTTTTTCAATCGTTTTTTCATATTCGAAGGGACTCATCCCTTCTTCGCCAAAGAGATGGTCAAGCTCAATTTCTTCCAGACTTCCGTCGGATTGGAGTTTGGCGAAGGTGATCTGTTCGGTTTCGTCGTCGTCTTGCTCGGATTGATCCGTCATGATCAGTTCGCCCGGTTGGGGCGTATAAGTGAAATCGCTCTCAGAATATTCCTTATTCAACACATAGTTTTCCATTCGTGTTTTGCCGGTGCGCATCTCTGCTTCGCCATCATCATTTTCTTCAGGGTGAAGATAGACCCAGTGTTCGGGTAAAAGTTCCCCGTTAAAGTCGTGATAGTGGATCTGATATTCAGCAAAGAGTTCAGGAGGAGATTCTACTCGGTTGAGCAACTGAATCTGAATGGGGAGGAAGTTGCGTTCTGGGTCGAACAGGATGGTATAGGTGAGTTGAGGAGACCCTGCTTCAGGTTGCTGTTCCAATTCGATGCAGCGGAGACCATCCCGCTCTTTATAGCCAGTAACCTGACCATTTTCTGCGGAAAGATTCAGAATCAAATCATTCGCTTTTGGAAAATGGAAGAAGAGATGAAAAGGAAGAAAGTTCCCATTCCCTTCTTTATCAAGTCGCCGATTTCGCATCGTTGTGTTCGGTATCGACGCGTTATATTCAAGGCGATCTTGTGAAACATTCGGCATTTGGAAATGATGAAAAGAGTGAGTTCCATCATAACATTCGGTGAGTTTGAAGATAAAGCGGTCCTTTTTCAACGAACGGTTTGGATTTGAAGGTTTGATTTCGTATTCGTAAAAATAAAGTTCTCCTGCATGCCGCAGGATCCCTTCCATTGAAGTCGCTTCAGAGTAGATGTCCGAATGCAGCAATCGGAACATGGAATTATTCGCCTCTGTAGTATGCGTCTGCTGAAACTGGGCTTCAACGCTTTGGAATTGATTCGATCGAGCGATCTGAGCGTCGAGAATTTCTTGCACGGAGGGAAGCGATTGCGAGTTGATCTCTTCAAGCCCGTATGCGATACCGCAGCACATGAATGGAATGAAGAAGATGACTCGCATGAGGTTGTGCACCGTCGATATTGCTTGAAGTGATGGTTTTATAGCATTCAGTGTCGCGGGATTCACTTCGATTTGCAAGTTCAAGGTTTAAGCGTTCACCGGTGAGGGGGTTAAGTATTTATCGACCTCGTTCGAGACGATCACGCCGTAGTTCATGGCGCCGAGCCAACCGGACATGATGATGCCCACAGAACCGGCATGGTACAGGCCAGCGACCTGTTCGGGGAGTTCCTTGCTGATTTTCAATCCCTCGAACTTGGTACCAAAGGAAGCTCCATTGAGATGCTGGGTGTAATGCTCGAAAGTCCGTGGTGTAGAGGCTTCGATATGGTCCAGTTTCTCACGAATTCCGGGGACGTATTGTTCCAGGCAATCGATGGTTGTTTCAATCATCTCTTCTTTCGCAGCCTGGTATTCTTCCTCGGAAAGGTCGGCCCAGTCACGATAATGTGCGTTAGTTGAAGAGACAATCACGTAGCGGTCATGCCCTGGACGTGTTTTGGGATAATAGAAGGAGAAGGTACGACTACTAATGTTTTTACTCAGCATTGCATCAATGTCGAAACCACTATGTTCTGAGTGAAAGAGGAGATCTCCTTGATTCTCAAATGACTCACCCGGCTTGAGTGCCAGGTAAACCTGACAACTGCTGTTGTTCAATCGGACGGCTTTGGTTTCTTCAACGAACTCCTTGTCGAAGTGTTCTTCGCCAACGAGTTTCAAGATAGTCGATTTGATATTGGCATTGGAGATCAGTGCTCCACATCCAATTCGTCGGCCGTTGACGACGACGCCAGTCACTTTGCGGTCGGGAGTGATTTCAATTTTTTCCACAAGTGTCCGAATACGAAGATCGACCCCATTTCGCTCCATCTCTTCTTGCATCTTGGTAACCAGGAGATCCGTTCCCCCTTCAAACGTGAAGACCCCCTTGTGCATGAAGTTTGAAAAGACGATACCGTACGTGATCGCCGGATCTTCGAGCGTTGAACCGTTGGCATAGGTGATCGGTTCCATTAGGAACCGGACGATGTCATCCCGTCCGGGGAAGAATTCCTCAAAGAATTCGCCGGTGGTTTTGGATTGATCATCATAGAAGTTCATACTTCGGGCTGTCTCGAAGAACCTCTGAATGGTTTCCGAATCGACATTGAATTTTTCTGAGAGAATCCTGGCAAAGTCGGCTCGGTCGAATGTGGTGCGTACGGAGAATTGGGGATTCTCGAACCGGACCCCTTCCAGTTGGACAATGGAATCGGCGATA
>JAGQQC010000390.1 GCA_020426395.1 Planctomycetaceae bacterium | reverse complement strand
CAGTGGGAGATGATTTCTTCTATACGGAATCGACTTATTGTCAGGCTACCGGAACAGGTTACAACCATCACGGGTATGGATTCGAAATCAATATCGGGTATTCCAGAAATGGAGGAAATGATACTGCCCAGATTAAGGACTACTCCGGCGATGATGCCGCTGAGGTGCATACCGATTACACTTCATTAATCGGAAGCGGCCAGGAAACATATGCATTTGAATTCGAGCAGATTGATGTTCTGGCCGTGAATGGAGGAACAGACACGGCCGCGATTTATGGAACCAATACCACAGACGATCAGGCGGACTGGGGAGATAATTATCTCGACTTCGACACGTCAACGATCAACACTCATGTGAGCGGCTTTGAAACGGCCGAGGCCTTCAGTATTGGTCAGACAACGATTAATCTGACCGATTTCAGCGGAAGCGAAACGTTTTCTCTTTATGAAGACCGTGTCATCAAAAGTAACGGTACAACCCTGCTGACCATTTGGAGTGAGAATCAGGTCACTCTCACTTGTTCTCAAGGAGGGAGTGACTCCTTCAATACTTACGACACTGAAGCTTTTGATGTAATCGAACTCAATAAATCTTCTTTCGATATGTACTACAGAAATAATTCCTCGGACTATCATCATGTTTCGGGAAGCTCGATCTCTACTTTGAATCTGTTTGCAACCAACTCTGGAATTGATGTGGCAGAACGTAAAAGCCTCACGCTGGATTACACCGTCAATTACTCCGGCGGATGGGTCCAGACCTTGAACCTGCTCTAGCTGTAAGATCGCAGGGCCCCTTTATGCCCGAGGAGCCTATTCATGCTGCCGGGGTTCAATCATCCGCCGGGTCTGCCACAGGGCTAATACTACGATCAGACTGGAACCAATAAAGACCGGTGTAAATCCAATCAAATCGATCAGAAGCCCGACGAAGATAGAAAACAGTAACGGGATCATCATGCACAGTTTCAGAGTACTCAGCGCCTGAGCATGCTCGCGGGCAGGGACGACTTCGAGACAGTAATTCGTGATGGCCTTATCCGTCACGGGAGTCATGCCGAGCACGAAATAGGTCACCCAGAACCAGGGATGTAGTAATTCCAAATTGCGGTGGGCGAAAATCAGTGCCAACAAGGGCCCCGAGATGATTACTACCAAGGCGACTTGAATCGCCAGTTTGTTGCCGAAACGATCCGCAATACTTCCGAGGAGTAAACTGAAGAGCCCTGCCCCGATATTCTGAGCAATGACCCACGCAATCAAGTGGACCTCACCGCTTGCCAATCGTTCTCTGGCGAATGTCTGATAGTGAGGAAAAATCAGCAAAATCGTGATCGTCAACATCGATACAATCACCAGTTTGCGAAACGGGCGGTTCTCCCGGAGGATAATTCTCGCTTCATTTAATTGTTGCCAAAAGCTATTTCGGGAAGGTTCATACTGATCGGGAGTCTCTTTAATTCCGAGGCAAGTTAATCCGGCCAGTAACATACCGACCCCGGAAACCAGAAATGAAACGAAGAACAGCCGGTACCCTTCAATTGAAATGAATTTCTGCATGTAGAGCAGCGCCGCGACCGAAAAGATCGAACCGAGAATGCCGGAAATTCCTAACAGTCTCCCCCGATGCCCAGCCCGAATCAGCTTTCCCTGTAAGGTTCCGAAGATCACCCGATTCAAACCTGTAGCAGCGAAAAAGAACGTGTACAAAAAGAGAAACAAGGCTGGAAAGCCTGGAAAGTTTCCCCCTTGCAAGTTCCAAAGCAAGATCGCCAGCAAGACCCAGGGAAACCCCATCATCCAGGTCGTCAGGAGCAGGATCCACTTCTTGCGGGGAGTCGTTTGGATGCGATCAGCCATCCACAAGGGGGCGAAACTTTGCCCAATGCGGTTAAGAATCGGCAAGCAGCCCCGCACCCAACCTGACCCGGAAATGCTATCCAGGAACGCCGGAATCAACACGCTTTCCGTTTTGAATACCCAGGCCACGCGCACAGAGACCTGATGAGCGATCAGGCTGGCGAAATTGCGTGGTTCCGACTCATCGACAACTGAAGATATTGTCCCTTTCTGAACAGGTATCTCATCATCAGGGTCGAGTTTATCCATGGAACAGGTTTATCAGCAAGAAAACGAACCACAAGAACACTCTTCGCTCTACAGAGGAAGAGTTCGGTCTATACTAAATAAGCTCAGTCAGGAGTTTATAGCGGTCTTTCGTGTGATGGTAGGGTGAATATTCCGCTTTATACTGAATATCGCTAACCTGTCCTGTAGAGCCGATAAACCAAGAGGAAATTCATGGCGGAAACGATTGAGTTTGTTATCGACAAAAATCCGAATTACGATTTCGCACTTGAAATCGCGGAAAAATTACAACAGGCCGGTTACACCGCGTACTGGGCTGGAGGATGTGTGCGCGATTTTATGCTGCGCAAGATTCCGAAAGATTACGATGTCGCCACCTCCGCACGACCGGATGAAGTCCGGCAGCTATTTGGCTTCAAAAAAACGATACCCGTCGGAGCCGCGTTCGGTGTGATTATCGTCCGTTCTGGAAAACGCTCAACCGCCGATGTCGAA
Source organism: Planctomycetaceae bacterium (assembly GCA_020426395.1). Classification (GTDB taxonomy): domain Bacteria; phylum Planctomycetota; class Planctomycetia; order Planctomycetales; family Planctomycetaceae; genus Polystyrenella. The sequence goes on along the minus strand of JAGQQC010000390.1, from coordinate 1,983 downwards.
GTCGCCACTTTTCGTACAGATCTCGATTATCTCGATGGACGCCGCCCTTCCGATGTCGTCTTCAGTACCCCGGAAGAGGATGCACAGCGACGTGATTTGACTTTCAACGGACTCTTCTACGACCCCGTTGCACGTCAACTTCATGACTTTGTAGGAGGCCAACGCGATCTGGAGAATGGCCTTGTTCGGGCGATTGGAATACCGGCGGATCGATTTCAAGAGGACAAACTCCGCCTGTTGCGGACCATTCGTTTCGCAGCTCAACTTGATTTCAAAATCGAACCGGAAACCTGGGAAGCAATTTGCCAAAACGCAGAACAACTGAAAGTCGTCTCGCCGGAACGAATCGCGCAAGAGTTGCGACGGATGCTGGTCGACCCTCATCGCGTACGCGCGTTAGAATTTCTTGCCAACTCGGGGCTATTGGATGCTTCCTGCTTTGGCGAATTAAGTGGAGGAATTGATCCTCATCAACACGCGTGGCAACTCGCTCTGAAAACGGCTGGAGAACTTGAGGATCCAAATTTCCCTTTGGCTCTGGCAGTCATCGAACGAGCACTCTTGTTTTCAGACCAGGAATCGCGCGAAACCAACAAACAGCAGTTGGAGCAACTTGGGCGGGAACTGCGTTTATCTAATCAGGAAATAGATCATGCGACCTGGCTTGTTTTGAACCATCGACGATTATCACAACCACAAACCCGCCCTTTGGCGGAACTCAAACGGTTACTCGTTTCTCCTTATGCCCCTGACCTGCTGAAATGGGAACAGGCCACCGCGCAGGCCGAAAATCGGTCACTGGACGATGTTCATTTTCTGGTGGACTTTCTAAAACGGACCCCTCCAGAAATACTGAATCCCCCTCCTTTAGTCAGTGGACATGAACTTCTGGCAGCGGGAGTTCCAGGAGGACCACAGATCAAAAAGTTGCTGGACCAACTGCGCGACGCTCAACTGAATCTGGAAATCAATTCCCGGGAAGAGGCACTCGAATTGCTTACTCGCTTGAAAGAGCAAGAGTAACCGGGTATGAACAGATCGCTGTGTTTATTCCACAGCCAACTTCCTGAACTCTCTCCCAAATCCGTCCGCCTATTCTTCAAAGTTTTACTTATGACCGCGCAAATTAATGTTGGCATTATTGGTGCCGGAGCTGTTTCTGATTTCCATCATGTTCCCGGGATTGAAATCGATCCCCGAGCGAAACTCGCCGCCGTTTGCGACCCGAACGAAGCACTTCTGGAGCAACGGAAATCCGATTGGCCAGAACATAAATCATACGCCAACTATGAAGATATCGCGGCGGATCCGGATGTCGACGCTATCATTATCGCGACTCCCAACTTCACGCACCTGCCGATTGCCCTCGCCTGTATCGAGGGAGGCAAGCATATTATGTGCGAGAAACCGCTCGGACTGAACTTTGAAGAATCCGCCCAGATGTATCGAGCGGCGCGGGACAAAGGAGTACGACATATGACGGCGTTCACGTACCGCTTCGCCCCTTCGATGCGATATGTCAAGCATCTCCTCACCACTGGCGACCTTGGAGAACCACGACACTTTCGGAGCCAACGTTTTCTGGAATGGCCAGAAACGAGTTGGGGTTGGCGGCAAATCAAAAATTTGGCGGGTGCGGGAGACCTGTTCGACATGACGATCCATCGGATCGATTTCGCTCAGGATATGCTCGGACCGATCCAGTCGATTTGTGGAGCGGTGCAGCAGTTCGTCAAACGGGATACCCTCGCTGATGGAACTCCGTGTGCACCTTCTGAAGTGGATGACTGGTCTTCCCTTATCGGCCGGTTCAAGTCGGGCGCCGTTGGCGTCTGGGAAGGGAGCACCCTGATGAAAGGGTATCATAACGACGGTGTCGGTTATGAATGGGCCGAGGTCAACGGAAGTGAAGCCTCCGCCGTTTATCAATTGACGGATCCCAATCACTACTGGATCGGTCGTCCGGGGGGTACTCTAGAGAAA
>JAGQQC010000038.1 GCA_020426395.1 Planctomycetaceae bacterium | reverse complement strand
TTCGTCACCGATGTCATCGCAATGCCGCATGAAGGCGTAGAGGATCGACATATCCTGACGGTCCGGTTTGGGAAGCGTCAGGAAGGCGAAGTAAAAATTTCCCGCCCGACGCCGGGACAACCGTTGGCAATACTGCGCCGATTGTTCAATCGTCAGCGGAGTGGTGGTCGGTTGATCGGCGGACATGGAAGAGATCTCATTCGAACTGAAAAGAGAGATGAGGTGCCTGTTATCCTAAAGGATTGGGGTTAAGAGATGAAGAACCAGACGTAGCTTAATGGGAACGAAAGAGAGTTCGCCAGAATAAAAGCGGGATGTCTGTTCGCGTCAGCTTGGGTCTCGTCGTCCAAACTTGGTAATCGATGTGCTCGATTTTTTCGAGAATCCGCAAGCCTCCCAATTGAAAGAGATGAATCTCTTTTTTCAATCGCCCGTTCAAATCATTGATCAACGGATTGCCACCCAGTAGTAATTCCCGGGCGCGGTTGACTTCAAACTGCATCAATTCCCGGAACGCTTCGTCCTCTCGTTGTTCTTCAAATGCTTCACGCGAGTAACCGAATTGTTTTCGATCTTCCTCGGGAAGATAGATCCGCCCTTTCTCCCGATAATCACGACCGACATCCTGCCAGAAGTTCGTCACTTGCAGGCCGCTACAGATCTGATCAGACCAGAGAGCGCGCTCCTCGGTGAAGGCGTCGCAAACATAGAGGACCAGTCGCCCAACCGGATCGGCACTACGCCGACAGTAATCCAGCAATTGTTCCCAAGTTTCATACTCTGTCACGATCTGGTCCTGTTTGAATGCGGAGACGAGATCGAGAAAAGGCTGCTGAGGGATGCCGCATTGTCTGATGGTGGGTTGCAAGGCGACTGTCACGGGATGTGTCGGTTCGCCGGCATAGCAACGCCCAGTTTCAGCTTCCCACCAGTCAAGCAGTTCTGTGGGAGAGAGGCCGATTTGCTCGGCTAATTCTGGGGGGACTTCATCTCCCAGATCGTCCGCCCAGCGGCACCAGGCGTACACGTTATAGAAGTGCTGGTGCCATTTCCGGGGGAGGAGCCAACTGACGACGGGGAAGTTCTCGTAATGGGCCCGGGTGAGCTTCCGGCAATAATCCTGGCTGGTATCACGATCCGGAACCGGGGCGTTGGCTGTGGGGCCCCATTTCAGAAGTTCATGCTTAAAGGAATAGGCGGACACGGGTTATCTCAATGAAAACGAATAGCGGATCACCAGTTGTTTGTACCAGATCGGGGAGGAACAGCGATAGCGACTGGAAAGCGGGGCGGGCTTCGGGTAAATTCAAGCTGAATTGCAACGAGGCCATTCCGGGCTGTGACCACTTTCTCCGGGCCAGGTGAGAAGTCGTCTCCTTCACAGACTAACAGACTCTCTGGTTGTTATCGACCAGTTCTATCCGAACAGTTTGAGCTACTGGTAATCACGCCCTCTCCAACGTGGCCAATCTCCCAACCCCGCTCTCGCTTTCTCCTGAGTTCCAGGTAAGCGGTTGATCATATTTTGCTGAAAACGAGTTAACTGATGTCCGTCTATACTGTCGCTATCGTGGGTCGTCCCAACGTCGGGAAGAGTTCGCTCTTCAATTGGCTCGCCGGCAGACAGATTTCCATTGTCGATCCGACCGCTGGCGTTACCCGTGACCGGGTCAACTTTCTCATGCACGAAGGAGATCGGTATTTTGAACTGGTCGATACCGGGGGTATCGGCGTGGTTGATTCGGATGATCTTTCCGAACAGATTGAACAGCAAATCAATCTCGGTATCGAACGAGCCGACCTGTTGCTCTTTGTTGTTGACGCCCAGACTGGAATCACCCCACTCGACCGGGAAGTGGCTCAGCGAATTCGACATATAAATCGACCGAAATTACTCATTGCGAATAAATGTGATTCGCCCAAGCTCGATCAGGAAGTCTTCGAGTTTCTGTCGATCCTGAATGCGCCGATCATCGTGACCTCCGTTACCGCCAAACGGAATCGGGATGAATTGTTGAAAGGAATCCTGACCCATCTTCCTCCTGCCGACGAACAGGAATCACTGGAAGGAGCTGCGCGTAATTCTGAACCGGAATTGAAATTGGCGATCGTCGGTCGACGTAATGTCGGCAAGAGTACGTTCATCAACGCGCTGTCCGAAGAGGAACGGGTCATCGTGAGCGAAGTCGCCGGGACCACGCGCGACAGTATCGATATTCGATTTGAGATGGATGGGAAAACATTCGTTGCTATCGATACCCCCGGAGTCCGCAAGAAAAAAAGTCTGGCGAACGATATCGAATTTTATGGCCTGGTTCGGGCACAACGCAGTATCCGTCGGGCAGATGTCGTTTATCTCTTCTTTGATGCGACCAACACGATCTCGCGGCTCGAAAAACAGCTCGCCGATGAAATCGTGAAGCAGTATAAACCTTGTATCTTTGTCGTTAATAAATGGGATTTGGGAACAGATGCCGAAATGACGACGGAGAAATGGACCGAATATCTGACGGTGCAGTTCGCTCAGTTACGTCACGTGCCGATTGCGTTCATCACAGCGAAAGACAGCCGCAATATCAAACAACTGGTTAACCTGACGCAGTCGATTTACAAGCAGTCTCGCGAACGAGTTTCCACGGGAAAATTAAACCGGTTGATTCGGGCGGCAATGAAACTGAACCCGCCGCCCTATCGTCAGAACAAACGCCCCAAGGTTTATTACGCAACCCAGGTCGGTATTCAGCCGCCTACGATTGTGCTGAAGTGCAATAACCCCGACCTCTTTGATGAGACCTGGAAAAGGTATCTGCTCGGTGTTCTCCGGGAAGAACTTCCATTCAAGGAAGTGCCGATTCGTGTCTTCTTCCGCTCGAAAGAACAGCATGAGACCGACACTTTGAGCCTCGAAGATAACCCCGAGATCGATGACGATTTGAATCTAACACATCTTGATCTCGACACCGCTGAAGAGCAGGGTGGAGACCGCTGATTTTCATCTCACTGTCAGCTTAAGTGAAATGCCCGCAGGTTCGCTTTGCGCGCTAAGCATTGGGGTTGTTCGCCAGAATCGAGTATCGATTAGGTAGTTCGGAATGCTTTGTTAAATTGCGCGGACTTTTCCTCTCTTTAGTTTCATAACGTAACGGTGAGCTTTTCACTTTATTGTTAAGAATGGGAGTGTAAGAGATATTGCAATAATTTCAGAAAAATGGGTGGTCGAAAAATTGGGTGTAGGGAATGTGCCATTCCCGAAATTATCTCCTGTTAGAAGTCTTCGCTTTGATTTCACGGCAGAAATTAAGGCTTTTTTGTGAATAAGACTTAGTGCTCTCTCTGAAAGGAATCTCAGTTCAATGCGACGGCAAGGGTGGCCAAGGTACATTGTAGCACTGTTGATAACCGGTATGGTTTCTGCCGGTTCTGTGATCGCGGAAGAAAAAACGGTTTATACCGCAGAAGAGGTTTCCACGCTTTTGAAAAGACTGGAAGAATCTGAGAATCGTATCAGTGAATTCGAAGAGAAGCTGAATCGAATCGAAGAGAACCAACTGAAACTGGAAGCGAACGATCAGAACATTGTCGAATTTATCTCCGCTGAAGAGCCCACTCCTGTTCCGGGAGCTGATGAGCATGAAGCTGGTGGAAGTTTTGACGAGTTGCTGGCCGAAACAGAAAAACGTTGGGAAGAACAACTCAAGGTTAATAAGGATCTTGAAAAGGCGATTAAGGGAAGTGTTCAACCAGGTGGTAAAGATGTCACCATGAAGCTTTCCGGTCGTATCCATGCCGACTACTGGGCATTCCCGGGAGACTCTCCTGGAACGAACGCCTTCGAAACGGGCGATTCGACCAACGATCCTGATGACCGCATTGGTTTCCGACGTTTACGATTTGGTGTCGGTGGGAATATCTGGGAAAACATGGGTTACAAAATTGAGATGGAATTCGCCGGTGGAAACGATGTTGAATTCCGTGACGCCTATCTCAGTTTCAAACATCTTCCTTTCTTCCAGGATGTTGTGATCGGTAACCAGAAACGTCCGTACGGACTCGATCACCTCAACAGTAGCCGTTACAACGTCTTCATGGAACGTCCCTTTATTATTGAGTCGTTTAACCAGGATGCTCGACGTCTTGGTATTCAGTCGTATGGTGTTTCGGATGATCAGGCCTACAACTGGCGGTTCGGGGTCTTTAATGCTCGACTGGTTCAGGATGAAGGTCTTTATATCAGTGATCATTACCAGAGTGAAATCGCCGGTCGTCTGGCTCATACCTGGTGGTATGACGAATGTTCCGATGGACGAGGTTATGCTCACTTCGGTATCGCTGGTACCGCGGTTCACCCTGACGGAAGCACCGGTGGCGATGCCCCGAATAACCTGGGACGTGACCAGAACGAAGCCCGATTCCGTCATCGTCCGGAAGCTCGTTCTACCAACCGCTGGCTGGATACCGGTCGTATTGCCGGGGCTCAATGGTATGAGTTACTTGGGCTCGAGAGTGTGGTCAACGTCGGTCCAACCCAGCTTGTGGGTGAATACCAATATATGTGGTTACAGAACGAAGCTGGTATCAACCCGGATATGAACTTCCACGGCGGGTATGTCTATCTGTCATACTTCCTGACCGGGGAACATATTCCGTGGGATCGTGAAAGTGGTACGCTTGGCCGGGTGAAACCGTTTGAGAACTTCTTCCTGGTGGATCGCTGTAGTGGTGGAACCGGAGGAGGCTGGGGGGCCTGGCAGGTTGCCGTGCGATATTCTTATGCCGACTTAACGGATGAAACCGTCTTCGGTGGTGTGGGAGAAAGCATTACCTTCGGCTTGAACTGGCACTGGAACCCGCATGCCCGAATGCAGTTCAACTACATCTATGGTGAAATCACCGATCGCAATGTAACCGATGTCAACGCACTCACCTTTACTGGTGGCGATTACCACATCATCGGTACCCGTTTCATGGTCGACTTCTAAGAACCGACTGGACGGTAATCCGACACGCAGACAATAAATGTGGTGTCGTGTTTAAGTCGTCTGGAAATCGAAGTCCTTAGAAATCACAGAATTAATCGAAATAATAATTCACGATGAACACGGACCCTGAACCCGGTTTCATCGAACAAAGATAAACCAACAAATAACTTAAACGATTAGGGAGCCCACCAATGCGTTTATTCATAATGGCAGCCTGTTTGGGGCTGCTGGGGATCGCCTCCGTCGACGAATGTCGTGCGGATTGGGGATGCGGAAAACCAGCCGGCTGTTGTGACACTCCTTGTGACTGCTGTTCCAAAGTGCTCGTTTGCTGCAAATCAACGGAGATTAAAAAAGAGAAAAAGACCTGTTATGAGGTCGAGTGTGAGCACATCTGTGTTCCCCAGGTGAAATTTCCCTGGAAAAAATTGCTCCACATGGGAGGGGGTGACCCTTGCTGCTGTGAGGAATCTGAAACGACTTGCGGCAAAATCATTGCTGTTAAGAAACTGAAAAAAGAGAGCTACGAAGTCGAAAAATGTGTCTGTAAGTGGGAGATCAAGGAGATCGACCGTATTGGTTGCTGCAAACCGTAGCCTTCAATTTGCCCAAATCGACGAGAGATGGATTCATAACGAAACGGATCGCTCCAGTGAGAGGGGAGTGAGACCTGATTAAGTTTTGTAACATCTTTTCTACCTGAACGCCTGAACGGACCGACCCGGGAAACTGGTCGGTCCGTTTGTTCATTTCTGGTAGAGAATGTTGCGGTCCGTGTTAAAATCGGTTTTAATAGATAGACACTCATTGATGCATCCCACCTGTTTGTATGATCTGGACTGTCATCAACTTCTGACTTGTTCCCAGTCTGAAATTGAGAAAGAGTAACGGCTCAATCTAACAGCGCGAGACCTGCCTGACTGTCATCCCAAAATACAGTCATCATTCCTACCTAACTTAAAACCTGCCGAGGTTCCAGCGACCTGACTTTCTATATGAAAGAGCCCCTCCCGGCTAACAGACTGGCTGTGACCTCTTTTGAATGAATCCTACCAACTTTTGCGACCAAGCACGCCACACTTTGAACAAAGGTTCGTTTTCGCTTTTGTCTGAGAGCTTCCTTTTGGACTTAAAAGTAAACCGGTTCCAACATTGTTCAACGTGTGAAGTCTGGGAAAGATTCTTCACCCAACCTCCACAGGACGTGAGCTATGAAATTTCTATGGCCCCCCTTGGCGATTCTGACCTGCATCAGCGCTGGCTGGATGATGTACCGCGATTCCATGCAGACTGAGCCAGTCAAAGAAGAGAAGTCGAGACCCAAGACAGCAATCGCTGTGGAGGTGACCCATCTGACAAAACGGGATCTGGTTGAATCTGTTGATCTGGTGGGAAGTCTGGAAGCACACGTTGATATCCAGATCCATGCACGAGGAGAGGGGTACCTGGTCCAGCTTCCTTTTGATGTGCAGGATGAAGTGAAAGAAGGAGCGGTCATCGCTCTCCTGGATGATTCGGAACAACAGGAAATGGTGGCGAGTACAGCGGCGGCGCTCAAAGTAACTCAGGCTCGATTAAAAGCTCAACAGACCAAGCTTGATCAGGCGTTGAGTAATTATCGCCGTCAACAGGAACTGGACAAATCGGGTGTCGCGACGCTACAGCAGTTGGAAGAATCCCGCGCTGAGTTTGAAATTGCTCAGGCGGAATTGGAACTGCAACAGGCGGAGGTTGATGAAGCGATTGCCAATCATCATTCCAGTGAAATGAACCTGAAACAGATGCAGGTCCTTTCTCCACTAAGTGGTTATGTAGCCGAGCGATTCATGCATCCCGGTGACCTGGTCTCTCCTGACAAAGAAATCATGCGGATTGTTTCCATCGATGAAGTCAAAACCGTGGTGAATATTGTCGAAAAAGATTACGGCAAAGTGCGGATCGGTCAGGTGGCAGACATTCGCACAGAAATGTTCCCCGGTAAGGTTTTTCAGGGAACTGTGGTGCGGAAGGCTCCGGTCGTCGATCCCAACACACGCATGGCAGAAATCCATATTCAAATTCCCAATGAAGATCATGCCCTCAAACCAGGCATGCACGCCCGCGTTCGTATTCGCACAAATGAAATTTCCGGTGCGAACGTAGTTCCAATTGCTTCCTTGCTCCAGCAGCATGATCAGTCTCGTCTGTATATTGTCGAAGGAGAGCCTGCAACGACGAAACTGAAAGACGTTAAAACTGGCGCGACTGATGGAGAGTTTGTGGAGATTGTCTCCGGGGTTCAGCCCGAGGACAGAATCGTGGCCTTGGGAAGTCAGATTGTCGAAGATGGCGACAATGTGCTCGTCCGCTCCGCTGAGGAAAGAGCAGCGGAGGTGGCGGAAACGGCGCCAGTCTCAGAGACTCCACAGGAACAGGTTCGTACGGAATTAGAACGCCAGAAAAAAGTAACCGCCAGCGCGGCTGAATAATCAAATTTCGATTCGAGACCAATACTCCCCTGTGGGAGAGCTTTCTCAATATCTCAGTCAATCACTTCTTCTCTTGATTTCCTGTCTGATTTTCGAGTTGTTTTATGTCGTTGACCAAACTTTCTGTCCATCGTCCGGTTACCACTCTGATGGGCAGTTTGGTCGTGCTGATTCTGGGTTACGTGGCACTGCAACGGCTTCCTATCGATTTGCTTCCCGATTTCACTTATCCAAGTTTGACCATCCAGGCAGTCTATACGGGGGCAGGACCGGAAGAGGTCGAATCCGAAATCGCTAAACCACTGGAGCAAGCGGTGAGCACGGTCTCCGGTGTGGAACGTGTGGCGACCTATGTGACGGAGGCGAATTGTCAGGTGGTTGCCCAGTTTGCCTGGGGGACGGACCTGGACGAAGCTGCCAGTGACATGCGGGCTCGTGTGGAGCGCGCCCGTCGTGGTTTGCCGGACGAAATCGAAGCCCCTGTCGTCCGCAAGTATGACAGTAATGACAGTCCACTTCTGTTTGTGTCGTATCAGCTCGGCGAAAATGAAGACATGATCAATGCGTCTTTGTATGCCGAAGAGACGCTTTTGCCCATTTTGGAACGAATTGAAGGTGTCGCGGCCGCTCGAATTCGGGGAAACCATCGACGCGAAATCCAGATCAACCTCGACCGACACAAACTTCAAGCACTGAACATGGGCGTCAATGAAGTGGTCGATGCCTTGCGAAGGGAAAGCATCAATCAACCGGCGGGGAACTACGAACAGGGCAATATCCAGCTCCTGGTTCGCAGTAAAGGAGAGTTCCAATCATTAAAAGAGATGGAACAATCGATTATCCGCTCCGACGAGAATTCGGTTATCAAACTGATGGACGTCGCGGAGGTGATCGATGGAGAAGAAGAGCGGACCGAGCGAACTCGTATCAACGGCGTGCCTGCGATCCTATTCATGGTCTACAAACAGACTGGGGCCAATACCGTCCAGGTGAGTGACGAGATTCACGCGGCGATTGAAGAATACAACAGCTCCTCCCAGAAAGGGACGCTCGTCCTGCAATTCGACCGGGCCGATTTTATTCGTGATTCCATCCGAAATATGCAAAGAACCGGCCTGTATGGGATGGCATTGGCGATCGTGGTTCTGTTTGTCTTCCTGCAAAATGTTCGCAGTACCCTGGTAATTTCGATTTCGATTCCACTGGCAATCCTGGCGACGGTCGTCCTGTTGTATTTCAAAGGGTTTACTTTGAACCTGGTGACCTTGGGGGGATTGACTTTAGGGATCGGCCTCTTGGTTGATAACTCCATTGTCGTCATTGAATCGATTTTCCGGAAAATTGATGATGGTCTAGAGATTAAACAGGCTGCTATCGAGGGAACGAACGAAGTTGCTTCCGCGATCATCGCGAGTACGCTCACCACGTTGATTGTCTTTCTCCCACTGCTGTTCATTGAAGGCCGGACTGGCATTACCTTGGAACAAATGGCGTGGGTCGTATCCTTTTCGCTGTTCTGTTCGCTTGTCAGCAGTCTCAGTTTGACTCCGGTGCTTACCGCATATTGGTTAAAAAAACATCCCGGCGGACCGAACGTGGGCGAACAAAAATCGTTCTTTTTACTTCGCCCAATTCATCGCTTAAACGCCGGCCTGATTAATCTGCTGGAGGCTTGTTACCGGGGCGTTCTCCGACTTTGCCTGCGATTTGTCAGCCCAACTTCCTTCGTGCTTCTACTTACCTTCTCGCTTTGCATCGGATTGATGCCGAGAATCGGGACCGAGTATTTCCCGGATACAGATGAGGGGGATCTGATCGTCATTGCCCGGATGGCATCGGGAATTCAAGTCGATCAATTGAACGAACAGGCGCTCAAACTTGAAAAACGAATTCATGATGGAATCGACGAAGAGAAGCTGATCGCCACCACAGTGGGAGGATCGGCCAGTAATGCGAATGACTGGAACGAGAGTATTTACCGGGTGAAATTTCCCCGTAAGTCGGATCGAACTCGCGGTATCGAAGAGATCCGCAAAGAGATGGCTGACAAAATTGGCTCGCTGGAAGGAATGAAAGTCACCGTCCGGGTTAATTCCCAGTCAGGAATGAACATGATCATTTCTGGAGGTGGCAACTCGGGCAAACTGCTGATGGAAGTTCGGGGACACGATATCGACACTGCCGAACGCATCGCGGACCGGCTGGTCGACCGGTTGGAGAAAATCCCAGGGCTAATTAATGTCGAGGCAGACAAGCAAGATAAACGCCCCGAGATGTCCGCCCGCATCAACCGGGAAAAAGCCTCTCAAATGGGGGTCTCTGTCAGCGATATCAGTCAGGCACTTGAGACGTCCGTGAAGGGAACCCAGGCGATTGTCTTTCGAGAAGACGGAAATGAGTTCAACGTGCTGGTTCGGTTGAACCCGTCGGATCGTCGAAAGATTAGCGATGTCGAACAGGTCGGCGTTCGTTCAACCTCGGGGTCGATTGTTCCGCTACGGAACTTGATCGAATTCGAACGGGAGGAAGTTCCCATGAACATTGTCCGTTACGACAAGGAGCGAATACTGCAGGTTGATGCGGATGTTGAAGAACGAGATCTCGGTTCCGTGGTGAAGGATGTCAGCCGCGAAATCAATGCGATGGATCTCCCTCCGGGCTACTCGATTCACATCGCCGGTAACTGGAAGGAGCAGCAGGAAAGTTTCCAGGCGCTCACTTTTGGTTTGATCCTCGCCGTCATTCTCATGTATATGGTCATGGCCTCTCAGTTCGAGTCACTCTGGGATCCACTCATGATTCTCGTCGCTCTGCCTCTGGGAGTGATTGGAGTCGTGTTGACACTCTGGTTGACGGAGACCACGTTGAATGTGCAATCTTTCATTGGACTGATCATCCTGGCCGGTATCGTTGTCAATAATGCGATTGTGCTGGTTGATTATTTGAATCAGTTGCGCCGTTCTGGAGAATTCAGCAATCTGGATGAACTGATTCTGCATGGTTCCATCCGCCGTTTCCGACCGATCATGATGACGACCCTCACCACCGTACTCGCAATGCTGCCGATCGCACTAGGTTGGGGCGAAGGAAGTGAAGTGCAGGCCCCGATGGCTCGCGTAGTTGTCGGGGGGTTGATCTCCGGAACCCTCATTACCTTGATTGCCATCCCGCTTATTTATCGTACGTCCTGCCGTTGGTTCAGCCAAGGCAGTGAGTCAGAACTTGCAGTCAGCAAATAATTATGTGTCGTAGGTATTGAGCTACTGCGAAGCTGAATGGGTTCCATTAGGAGAACCGGCAATGGGAGCGCCGAATGGGATTGGACGAGCAGCGACCAGGAACCCATTCTGATGGACAACTTCCTTGATCTTCTGGAACGTTTCAAAGCTGTCTGGATAAACCCAGAACGTTAACGTCGATTCGGAATTCGCCTGCATAAGAGCGGCCTGAAACGACGAGTTGGGTTCCAGTGCTGTTTCATAGGTTTCTGCCAGTAGCAATTCTTCCTGCACCAGTTCCCACCGTTGCACGCCGACCTTCATCATTCCGTGCCCCTGTTGCAGTTGCTCCAGCGTAGAAAGAGCTTCCCGTGCAACTTTATACGTCATACGGAACCCTCGAATTGGACCGACTTCGCCGTTGTATTCGTTGAATTTGACGAGCCAGTTCAGGTTTTGTGGAATCTCTTCTTTCATCTCCGCAATTAACTCTTCGATCGGTAAAACGGAGATTTGATTATTCTTGATTTGGAAGTGAATTTCCTTGCCGGAAGTCTGTTTGCTGACAGGGGTGACTTCGTGCCGAAGCTCCTGCGTGGGAGATTTCTGCTGTTCGATTTCTTCCAGCACCCGGGTCAATTGATCAATACGGCTTTGGGTTTTGTTCTGCTCTTCCTTTAGTTCAGCCCGTTTTAGTTCGGCCCGATTCCGAAGTTGATTTAAGTGTTCAATCTGGTGATTCAGCGACCGGTTTTCCTTCGACGCTTTTTCCAGGTCCGCTTGTAGAAGATTCAATTGCCGAGACTGATCGCGTGTTTGTTCATTCAAACGGGTCAGTTCTGTTTGAAGTTTTTCCACCTGCGCAATCAGTGCTTCATCCAGTTCGATGTGAACTGGCGTGGGGTCGACTTCTGGAACCGAAACGGTTTTCAATTCTTCTTCTGGTTTCGGTTGTTGCGAAGATATTTCCGGAGCGGCTTCTATATTCAGCGTCGGTACGGGGGCCTGGCTGACACGGATCGCGGCGATGACGATCAGAATGATCAGGATACCGACGATATTCGCAATAATATCCAGGAAGGAATCGGAACCCATTTCGACTTCCGTAGTGGTTCGTCGTCGACTCATCGGGTCATCTCCTGTTCTGGAGAATCACTACGGGAGGATTCTGTTGTCGTCTCGCCTTGCAGCAACAAAATTTTATCGATCGAATCGCGCAGCAAGGGTTTGTCGAGTGGTAATGGCGCCGATTTTTCGAGTTCGATGTCCGTTTCGTAATCGATTTCGCGGGAGGGAAGCTGTAATAGCAACCGCTTCAGCGTGACATTTCCCCCGGGCAATACCGTGAACTGCATATAGGGGGACCAAAAAAACCCAGGAGGGAGTGTGGACCAGGTCGAGACAATTTTTCCGATCTGATCTTTGAATTCGTCTGCCATTTCGGAATCATCCCGGCTAATGTTGACTTCGATAGGAGGACTTCCCTCAATTTGAATCGAATTCGCGTCAACCAGTACTCTCAACTTTTGCTGCATCCGCATCCGTTGTGGAATGTGAAATTGATCAACAGATTCCCCCGGCTCCTTTAGTTGAGGATTGGGACACATCCCACTGGGACAGTTCGCTCCGGAGCCACCCTGGGAAGCGGAATCGGATTGAGTCTGATACCAGGGTCTCTCAGCGAAGGGATTTCCGGCTGAATCGGTTGTCGGTTTTGATAACGAATGCGGCATACCCTTTCCAAATGCCGGGGAACCCTGTTGCTCTTCTCGTAGACCTTCCCGCGGATCAATATCGCGCATCGGTTTCAACGCTTTATTCAAATCGCTGAAACCACTTTCAAATGGAGGGGCTTCTTCTGAAAAACCTGGTTGTTGTCCGTTTTTGATTTCAGACAACGCCGGCGACTCATCCAATCGCAGCAGGGGAGGCGCATTCTCTGAACCCTCTTCTTTCTGACCGGTCGGATTTGCGTTAACGAAGGGATTTTGATTCGGATCGGCGTTCTCAATTCCGGCAGATTCAGTCGGATGATTCTTGTCCGTGTTCCCCTCTTTCGATGTTGGTGTTCTGGGTGATGGGGAGGAATCGGGTGAGTCCAAATCCAGATTTTCCCAGTGAGAACTGGTCTTGCGGGGAGGCTCGCTGATTTCAACGAAACGTCCCGAATTGACGTCGAACTTCATCTTCCGGCCCCCATCTTCGGCAGGGGCTTCCAAAGTACGCCTCGAACCAAGACCTTCCGGATCAAATGGTTGTCGCCGGAATTCTTCCGCCGTCAGTCGCTTGTTATTCAACTGCAAGTCGGCCATCCGCATTTGCTGTTTGGAAGGTTGCAGTTTGAGCGCTTCCTCTACTGCGGCACGGCAACGGGCGGTCGCTTCCGGATTTTCCTTCGGCCACCTCACGGGATACGATTCCGGCAGTAGTTCATAACCGTTTTGAACCTCCAGGGAGCCGAGCAGTTTCTGGGCCGCGTAAAAAGAGACGCTGCCACTTGGGCGAACGATCAAAAGCAAATACGGTTTCGTCACTTCCTTGCCCGCCCGGCGGTCTGCTTCCTGCCAGTATTCGATCAAGGCTTTCGCTCCAGCAGCGAGCGGGTTTTGATAAGCATCAAAGCCGCGCAGATCTTGTGCAGTGAGAGCGACTTTTTCCGGATAGAACGTGATTGAGTCTTCCTGACATTCAATCAAAATCGGGCGGCGGATCGTTCCCAATTGACCATCGTACGGGATGATGGCAAATTCACTTTGAGCGGTACGAACTTCAGTCTGTTTCCGTTCAATCTGTTTCTCCAGATTGATTCCGGTTGAGTGAAGTTGTTGCTCTTCTGCTTTAATTTCAGTCGCCAGCAATTGTTCTTTTTCAATTTCGGTTTTTATTTTTTGCTGTTTGGTCAATTGGTCGCGGGCCGTCTCGGTATAGGTCGCGAGTTGATGTTTGACTTTCTCTGCCTGAGTACTCAGTTGCTTCTGTTGTTGTTGACGTTCATTCCAGCTCTGTTGTAACTGACGCAAACGGGTTCGCCAGGGAACGTTGGGGTCGACAGGTTCTACCGGTTCCGGGTCGATCACCTCCGGCTCGCTCGATTCGATTTCCATCTCTTCGATGACAGGTTCCGGTTCCACCTCCTCCAGTGCGACTTGGCGAGCAGCCAGAGAACTTTCGCGGATCTGCTGGGTAATGACCAGGAAGAGAAAAATCAGCGCCCCCATCGCGCACAACAGGACCGTCAGGAAAGGAAACAGTGAAACCTGCATTCCCTGAGGTTGTTGGCGGCGACTCATAAAACTAGTTCCAGATCAAGGTGCGAAAGAGCAGGGCAAAGAGCAGAAGATCATACGAAAAGAACACTCTTCATCAAGCTGCCCGGCGGGCTTTGGTCGTTAACAGGGCGACGGCGGCATTCAAACTGTGTAGGGTTTCTTCAAAAGTATCTGTGGAACGGACCAGTTCCAGGTTTTGTGACAGCGACTTTTGCAAGTGATTCAATTCCTTCTCTTCGGAAATGATCTTGAGCAGCAGTTCTTCCTGTTTCTGGAGTTGCTCCAGATGGCCAGCACTATTCGATGCGGCTGTTTCGATCTGTGTACTGATCACTTCCGACGATTGTTCCAGCCGGGTCAGAAATTGTTCCATTAATTGTCGCATGGAAGTTTCCGCCAGATGCTGTTGTTCGTCGATCCGGTTCCCCAGTTGTTCTACCATCTGCACCAGTTCCGCACGCAAGTTCTGAAGATGATCTCCGTGTTCACTCAGCGTATCTTGCATACCATGTTTCAGACGCATATTAAGATCCGCCCGCTGTTCCTCAATAACCTCCATCCAGGAATGACGTAACTGTTCCAGCGATTCATGCCAGTGTGCGGTTTGGCGGCTGATGAGCTCTTCTGTTTCCTGCATCAGTTGTTCTGCTGCTTCGACTTCCACATTCAGGATTCCGCGAGGTTCCGCTTCTTCCTGTGAGAACATTGGAAGCAGGACCTTGATTCCGAAACTTTCCACTTGAGAAAGAAGATGTTGTTCCGACCGTTCTACCAGAAACGATCCAAAGACTAGTCCCAGCGAAAGCGTCAACGCCAGGGCCGTCGTATCGAAGGCAATCGCGAGGCCACTCGCCACTTGATCGGGAGAGGTCTGGATCTGTTCCAGATTCACATTCGCCAGCGCAACGGTGATTCCGATGACAGTTCCCAGAAAACCAAGAATCGGAACAGCCCAGATGATGGTTCTTAACAAGGCGTAACTTCGCTGAAGTTCTTCAATCGCCAGTTCCGCCAGATATCGCAGATGTTCTTCCAACCCCTTGCTGTTCCCACGACCGATCAGATATCGACCCGTATCCCGCAGGCGGTTCAGTAACCAACTGGAACCGAATAGCTCCATATGTTCTTCCGCTTTGACTTCCAGTCGCTGTGCGTTTTCTAGGGGAGGAAGTTGGGGGTTATAAGTCTGTTCGATCAATTCAATCTCAAAAGCGACTTTTTGAGCGCGTAGCTGCATCGCTTTAATGGCCAGAAAGGCGATGCCCACCATGAACAGAAAAGTCGTCGCGTATTCCAGAGGGTGATTGCAAAAGTATCGCTCCATCAGCGGGCGATATTCCGGCAGGTAAGGAATCGCGGCATAAAATCCAATGGTCAACAAGCTTCCCCATAGAAAAGGGGAACCCAGAATCATGCGTGTCAGGCTGCGGGAACCAGTTTGATCGAGTGTTGACATTTCCACGGTTTGAATTCCTGATAAAGACAGGTTTGTGCCTAAAGTATTGCTGTTTATGTGTTTAGCGAGATTTCTCTCTGGGCGTACGGATTCCGTCTGTGGAGGAACCTTGCCTAATCAATAAAATCGGCATAACCGGCCTTCCGGGTTGAAGCTTGTTCGCCCGAAATTGGGGAGAGCCCAAAAGGAGAGCCTCCATTTGCCTTCCACTGCTGATTCCGGTCTAATCGAAGGAACCTATTTATGACCGAGGAGTCAGACTATGCGTTTACTATCTTTGCTGTTTTGCCTCTGTTCTCTACTGGCGATTTCCGTTACCCAAACATGTGCGGACAATAAGAAGCCTTTGTTGCAGGTTGAAATGGAGATCGATTTCGGCGAAGACCGGGGACAGAACCTCGGTTCTCTCTTTGAGGTGTACGATGCGGAAGGGAAACTCGTCGCGGGAGCGGGTTTTGTCGGCGCGTATAACTCGTACGTCCGCAATGATCGTGAGCGGTTACATTTCTTTCTGAAGCTGGACGAGAGCACTCCCGAAATAAACGCTTTGCCGCGCGTGAACAAATTCACCGGAGTTTATCTTTCCGATGTGGGAGAGGAACTTTATGCCCGCGGCCGCTTTGCAGAAGATGACCGGTTCTACCAGTGGAAACCCGACTCGGACACCTGGCAGGTTCGAGAAGAGATCACGGAATACGATTCGCCCGTTGCGGGCAAACCGTTGCATATCGCGGCAAAAAAAATCGAGTACGACGGTCAAACGATTCTCGATCTCACAGGTCACGAAGATATCATCGGTGAGCGGTATTACGCACTCGGTCATCTTTTTCTGAAGACCTACGCGGAGCCGCGCTCACTTGAATCCAACCAGGTCCTGGCGATTCCCTGGTCACCCTATCAGGATGATCTGCAGATAAATCTCGAACAAGCAATCCGATTACCACTTCGATCAGACAAAGAATTTGTGTACTCGTTTGGACAACTGAACGACGAAGTTCTGATCGCGACGAATACGGGAGGCGTTTATCGGTTTTCTAACGGAACCTGGGTAGCCCTGGTTGAACCGATTCTGACTCAGAGTTATCAGATTTACTCGATGCTCAATTATTACGACCGCATCTTGATGGGACATTATCCGACCGGTCATTTATACGAGTACGATGGACATGAATTGAAACTGCTGGAAGACTGGCCTCCCGTATTACCGGGAGTCAGTCCGAGCGCACGGGAAGCCCAGACATTAATGATCTACGGCGGTGATCTCTATGCAGGCGTCTGGCCCTGGGCAGAAGTTTGGCGCTACGATCAAAACGCAGGGAAGTGGCTCTTTTCTCGTCGCATGTTCGATCATCCGGAGTTGACCGATAAGGTGGTGCATCCGTATGAGAATGAAACCAAAGCAGTGGCGGATATGTATAACCTGTGGGGGCAGCGAGTAACCAGCCTGATCACGATGCACGATTCACTTTACATCTCCACTTCTTCCAAATCAGGATTCGCCCACGAATCCAAGTTTGATTTTCTATCAGGCGAACGACTGGAAGATTATGGTCGCGTTTACCGCATGAAACAACCGGGACAGTTAACTGTTCCGACTTCCTGGCAGTCAGGTCCGCGGCGTTTTACCTTTGAACTTCTCGATGACCGGATGCGAATTTTTGAGGGTGAAAAACTGGTTGCCCAACAGAAGCTGGCTGTATCCACGTTATTGAATCGAGAACCCAAACGAATCGTCTGGGGGAGGGGCGTGTATGGAAAACTGGCGGGAGATCTGTTAAGCCACCAATCGAATCTTGATCAGCGGGTGGTGGGGGCTTATCTCAATTTCGGCAGACTCTTTGCTTCCACGAAATCAATCGATGAAAAACAGGCGGCGATCCGTTCTGCTCTTGATCGGTTTCAATCCAGCAAGTTCAATTCGGTCTATCCTTATGTCACGACAACGTCCGGCGCGGCGTGGTATTCCAGTGAATTGATTGAAGAAAATCATTCTCCTGATTTCGATTGTGTCTCCTATTTAATCGAACAGGCTCGCGCACGCGATTTGCGGGTTTATCCGGTCTTTTGTGTCCTGTCGTGTGGCCATCACCACCCAGCGGGAATACTGAAAAAACATCCGGAATGGGCGTTACGAACACCTGAGGGAGAACCGATGGGGCACATTTGTGCGACCAATCCAGATGCCCGCGATTTTATTTCGCGTTCAATCAACGAGTTTGTAGATAGGTATCCAACAGAAGGGATCCTGCTCGATTATCTTCGCTACTACAATCGCCCCACTTTGCTGGATGCCGCCTCTCAGGAGAGATTCGAGGAATGGAAAACAAAACAGGTGGAACAAA
>JAGQQC010000389.1 GCA_020426395.1 Planctomycetaceae bacterium | reverse complement strand
CCATGTCACTCGATAGTACCGATATTCTTTCTCAGGCACCGGATGACTCGCTCTCGGTCCGAATTGAAGCGAATGTTAACGATTATCTCAATTACGCCTCGTGGCAGAATTCGGTTCCATTGATCCGATCACTGGAAATTGTAAATCCGACCGAAACTACCTTAAATGATCTGGTTCTGGAACTGGAAATCACTCCCGGGTTTGCCCGTCCGCGGAGATGGGTCATTGACCGCCTCAAGGGGCAGGGAACGCATCCTGTCGTGGATCGACACCTGGAAATGGAGGGAAGTTATCTCGCCGGTCTCAATGAAGCAGAACGGGGTGATTTGCACTTCCGACTGAAACGACAGGATGAAATCATCTGTGAGCGGCGCCAGCCAGTCCGTGTTCTTGCCCGCGATGAATGGGGGGGAATGATCTCCATGCCGGAGATACTGGCAGCATTCGTGACGCCCAATGATCCGGAGATCGCTCCCTTACTGAAAGCGACGAGCACCATTTTGACCAATCACGGTCACTCTTCTGCACTCGACGGTTATCAGAGCAAAGACCCGGGACGTGCGTTTCTGCAGGCTGCAGCACTCTGGTCTGCAATTTCGGAAAAGAACCTGACATACGCCAATCCGCCAAGCAGCTTCGAAAATGTGGGTCAGAAGGTCCGCCGGCCGGTAAGAGTGATCAAAGAGGGGCTGGCGACCTGTCTCGACAGCACACTCCTGTTTGCATCGGCACTGGAAGCCATTGGACTCAACCCGGTGATCGTGATGCAGAAGGGACATTGTTTTGCGGGAGTCTGGTTGGTCGAAACTACACAGAACCGATTGATCGAAACTGAGTGTCTCGAAGTTCGCAAAGCCCGTTCACTTGGTGAACTCGTGCTGTTTGAGACAACGTTGGTGACGAAACAACCGGCGATCTCCTTTGATGAGGCGATGCAGCGGGCTGATTATGAAATCCGAGAGTCAGAGGAATCGAAGTTCGTGGCTTCGATCGATGTCAAACGAGCCCGGATGGCCCAGATTCGCCCGCTCGCTTCGCACGAATCTGATCTGACAGCAACGCAACTGGTTGCCCGTGAAGCTCCCGCACTCCCCACGTTTCCCGGCCTGGGTTCTCTGGAAGTGCCGCTTTCCACCGAGGAAGAGCAAAAACCAACAACGCCCGAAAGTCGGATCGACCGCTGGCAACGGAAATTACTGGACCTTTCCCTCCGGAACCGGCTGTTGCACCTGCGCGAGACAAAACAGGTCGTCCCATTTCTCTGTAAAGATATTCCGCTGCTGGAGGATCGATTGGCCTCCGGAAAAAAGATCAAACTGATTTCACTCGATGCAATGAACCCGCATGGAGAGCGAGATGCCGAGTTGCATCTGCAGAGAACAAATCGGGATATGGATGAAGAGTTTGCCCGGAATGCATTAGAGAGAAACGAACTTGCCTCAACGCTGTCTGAAAATGAGTTGAGTGGACGACTTACTGCAATCTATCGTAAAGTCAAAAACGATGTGGCTGAAGGAGGCACCAATACCCTCTACCTGGCAATTGGTTTTTTGCGGTGGCGACGTCCGGAAGACGAGAGCCGTTATTACAAAGCCCCCCTGATACTGGTGCCAGTAAAACTGGAACGAAAAAACGCATCCGCTCCCTACAAACTTGAGCATCACGAAGAAGATGTCCGATTTAACGCAACATTGATCCAATTGCTGAAGCGGGATTTTGCCAAAGACATTTCACAGTTCGAAGGGGATCTGCCACAGGATGAAAATGGGATTGATGTGCCTCTGGTGTTTCGACAGGTCCGCCAGGCGATACGGGATGTTCCCGGTTTTGAAGTCATTGAAGAAACGGCCCTATCGACCTTTTCTTTCTCGAAATATCTGATGTGGAAGGATCTTCTGGAACGACTCGATCAACTCAAAGAAAACCGGTTGATCAGGCATCTCGTATTTACTCCGGAAAAGGAATTCGATTCGGGCGTGAGTTCTCCGATGCCGAGGAGTTTCGATATGGATCGAAGGTATCGTCCTCACGATCTGGTCCATCCCCTGCCCGCAGATTCGTCGCAACTTGCAGCCGTGATGGGGGCCGCGGAGGGGCATGATCTGGTCATTATCGGGCCACCGGGAACAGGCAAAAGTCAGACCATCGCAAACATGATCTCTCAATGCCTGGCGACGGGAAAAACGGTCCTCTTTGTCGCGGAAAAGACAGCCGCACTTGATGTAGTTTATCGACGTTTGCGTGAGCATGGACTGGGCGACCTCTGTCTCGAGCTGCATTCGAACAAGGCCGATCGCCGAAGTTTTCTTGATCAACTGAACGCCTCCTGGTTAAACCGTTCGACCAGTCTTCTGGACGAATGGGACCGGGTTAATGATCATCTCGAACAGCGTCGAGAGCAGTTGAACCGCTATGTGCAGGCTCTGCACCGGCAGGACGGAAGTGGATGGACACCCTACCGGGCGATGTGGCGTACCGGGGGAATGCGCTTGGAATCACCACTTACACTCGGCTGGCCCGATCATCTGCAGCACTCGCGCGAGGAATATGACCAACTGAACGCCGCTGTGGAGCGGCTGGCCCAAGCTCATGCCCAGGTGACTGGAAAAATTAATCTGGCTGCCGTCAAACAGCAGGAATGGTCGATCCGGTGGGAAGAGAATCTGATTGATCAGGCCCGGACACTTCAATCTCACACCCAATCCATGCAAACCTTGCTTGAGGAATTCTTCACCACGGTCGGACTCACGGATCGGAACGACTGTTCGCTCACTGAATACGAACAGATCCGGCGGCTCTGTAAAATTTTACTCAAGACCGCAACCGAGGACTTTCAACTGGTGTTCATTAAAGACTTTACCGGTCTGGAACAGGAACTGCAGACTCTCCACAAAACGGTAGCTACCTATCAGAAGGGATTCGGCAAACTGAAAGGCGACTATCAGGAGGACCGGATTCAGGACATTCCGATTGAGGAGCTGCTCACCGCGCAGCGACAGGCAGAAACGAAGTTCTGGCCTCTTTCGTTTTTTGCAAAAAGAAAGGTGACGCGCCAATTACAGGAACACGCTGGAAGCCGACCGGCGGATCCAACGACAGACCTGGAGATCTTGCAACGATTAAAGCAGATTCGTAGTCAAATCCAGAAAAATCCATTTATCAAAAAAGCAAATACAGAATCAGTTGCCGAGATTGACGTGAAAAAGCTTGCCAGCCATCTGGAAATTGCAAGAACGATCCGCGAGGAGATCATCTCACTTGCCAGGTCGCTTGGAGGGGATTCGATCAAACGTCTTTCCAAAACACTCGCTCCGGTTCTTTCCAGAGATGCGTCCAAACATCCGGTCACGAAACTTGCAAGCAGGTTCTTCAAGTCTGCCCAGGAATATCAGGTCCTGATTGCCAACTGGAAAAAACTGGCAGGAACGCTCCCTGTTCCTGTGACCTCAAGGAGTTTTGCAGCCGAAACACTTTACAATCTGGATCAAGTACTCACAAATCGAGCTCAGTTACAGATATGGACCAGCTGGTGTCAGGCTGAGCAGACGGCACGTAAACTGGGACTTCAGACAATTATTCCGATGCTCGACGCGACTCCGCTGGACATTTCACAGTTTCGAGATGATTTTGAAAATGCCTATGCCCGCTGGTGGCTCACCAAAACCATCGATAACTCTCCGGAGCTTCGAGCGTTTCAGCGGGCTGATCATGAACATAAAATTGAGAGCTTCCTGAAACTGGATGATCAGGCTCGCGGCTTCGCTCCGATGCAGGTCCAGAGACTCCGACGGCATGATCTTCCTGAACAGGATTCCGTGCCCAAGAAATCGGAACTCGGACAACTACGGCATCAGATCAAACTGAAGCGTCCAAGCAAATCAATCCGTCAGATGATTTCCTCCATGCCGGACAATTTTCAAAAGCTGGCTCCCTGTCTGATGATGTCTCCTCTGTCCATTGCGCAATATCTTCCGGCGGGTCAGTCTCTGTTCGATGTGGTCATTTTCGACGAAGCTTCACAGATCACTACCTGGGATGCAATCGGGGCCATTGGTCGAGCGAGACAGACGATTATTGTCGGGGATCCGAAACAGCTCCCCCCAACCAATTTCTTCGGAAGAGCCGAGAGTGAGGAGGAATCGGAACTCGAAGATCATGAGCAGGATCTGGAAAGCATCCTGGATGAAGTACAGACATCCGGGGTCAAGACGCTGCAGCTGAACTGGCACTACCGCAGTCGACACGAGTCATTAATCACGTTTTCCAACTGGCATTATTACGACAACAAATTGATCACATTTCCCTCAACGGCCACCACCGACAATGCCGTCCGGCTTGTGCATCTTCCGAATTCAGAATACGACCGGGGAAAAAGCCGGACCAACAAGATCGAGGCTCAACAGATTGTGGTAGACGCTGTCGCCAGAATGAAATCCTGGCTCCGTCTACCGGAAGAGCAGCGGCTGACGCTGGGCGTCATCACCTTCAACAGCCAGCAACAGACTTTGATCATGGACCTGTTTGATCATGAGCGGCGGCAATCCCCTGAAATCGAATGGTTTTTTGACGATGAACGGATTGAACCCACTGTGGTGAAAAACCTG
>JAGQQC010000388.1 GCA_020426395.1 Planctomycetaceae bacterium | reverse complement strand
GTGTGACGAAAGAAGGAACCCGTTTCGATCACACCTATTGCACTACTCCACAGTGCTCGGCCAGCCGCTCCTCTTTGCTGACGGGTTTCTATCCCAGTTCGACCCGAGTTTACAATAACATCAGCGCGGCCGGAGGAAATCCACTTTCACAGCAGACGATCGGGAATCTTTTACAGGCCGCAGGTTATGAAACGGCCTATTTCGGGAAATGGCATCTGGGGGAAGACCCCGCTGGTAATTCCGGTTGGGACAAACGGGACATCACTCGTTTGGACTCGCAGACAACACAATCGGGTATTGAGTACCTCAAACAAAAACAAAACAGCGACAAGCCCTTTGCATTGTTTCTGATGTATATCAACCCGCATGATATTTATGACTACTCACCCGATAAAAGCGATGTCGAAGACATCCCAGTCGCATTATCCAAGTCATGGCATCAGGACGATCTCTCCACGAAACCGAAAGTCCAAAAACGTTTCATGACCCATAATCAGGGTTGGAAATTGCACGAACGCGAACAGAAATACTGGGAAGAATATCACATCTTTTACCGTGATGTGGTTCGCAAAGTAGATACCGAAATAGGACAGGTTCTCGATGCACTGGATCGTTATCAATTAACGTCCTCCACCTGTCGTTTCATTACGTCAGACCACGGTGATATGGACACCCATCACCGATTGATCTTTAAGGGTCCCTTCATGTACGACCAAATGGTACGGGTCCCTTTTATCGCCTCGATCCCCCAAAGATACCGGCAGAAAGAACAAACCGCGAAAACGGACGATTTCATGGTCCTGACTGATGTGGTCCCGACATTGCTCGATTTCGCAGGGGCCGAGGTGCCTGACTGCGACGGTTATTCGCTCAAACCGTTCCTGACGGGAACAGGAACCATGCCCCAACGGGATTTCGTGATCAGTCAGTATTACGGAAAACAAAACTGGGTGAACCCGATCCGCATGATCCGCACGAAAGAGTACAAATTCAACCACTACATAGAACATGGCGAGGAGTTGTACGACCTCAAAAAAGATCCCGACGAAATTGTCAACCTGGCAAACAATCCAGGATTCAATGACGTTCGGAAAGAGCTTTCAACGCAACTGGATAACTGGATCAAACAGCACGAGGATCCATTCTATACGTTCACTTCAACCGACTCCGCAAAACCTGATCCGGCAGAGCGACGACCTGACTATTTAAGACCTTCGTAACTGAAGATGGCTCACTCACACAGCGAGCGATATAATTCTGGTCGTCGAAACCGAAACAAGTACTCCGGTTCCGCACGGGCTTGCAGTAAATCATCTCTCTTGAGGTCACCGATTAACATACCGGGTTGATCCCCAGGATGCGGCCAGGTTGCTAAAGATTCCCCGCGAGGGCCAACGAGGAGCCCTCCGCCCGGGAAATTCTGAGAGACGCCGGCACATTCCACTTCACCAACGTAATTACAAGCGACGCCAAACAGGCCATTCTCCGCACACCGAGCCGAGAGAGCGGTCGAGGCCCAGGCTTCCCATCCGGCAGGAGTGCGGGGTGGGGGATCGGCTGCATATGGAAATAAGACAATCTCCGCATTCTGAACGGCCAGCAGACGGGTCGACTCGGGAAGTAAGGAGTCAAAACAGATATTGCAGCCGATGCGTCCAAGTTCAGTCTCGACGACGGTCACTGCTTCGCCACCGTTATAAAAGGGCATCTCGAACATCGGGATGTGCATCTTTCGCCATTTGCCACACAGGCCGGTGGGGCCGATCAAGATCTGACTATTGAACAACAAGTTACCCGCATTCTCCAGCAACCCGACGGAAAACCAAAGATCATGCTGTTTGGCCATCTCTGATAGTTGATCAACTATCGGGCCGGGAACAGTCACTGCCGACAACCGGGCAATCTGCAAGGCTTCACGCAACCAGGCATTGTGATTCCCTGTGGGATGATTCGGAATAAAGCCCGTTAAGGAGAGTTCCTGAAAAAGAACAAGTTGACTTTTTTCAGCCGCTGCCAGTCCGAGCCAATGATCAATGCGTTCCAGA
Organism: Planctomycetaceae bacterium; assembly: GCA_020426395.1. GTDB lineage: Bacteria > Planctomycetota > Planctomycetia > Planctomycetales > Planctomycetaceae > Polystyrenella. The sequence goes on along the minus strand of JAGQQC010000388.1, from coordinate 2,593 downwards.
TTCTTTTCCAACTCTTCCGGTTTGGTGTCCACGGCAACCGCCGCGACTCTTACCTGTTCCAGCATTCCCCCATCCTCTTTTTGAATCAAATTTCAAACGCGTATTGTATCTTTTGCAAATCGCTCAGCCATTTTTTGTAATTTGCGACCAGAGATCGCCAGCAAAGAGATCAATTTGAATTGCCAACCCTTCCGCGGCAAACTCGTCTCCAGAGACAAACTTGCCGGGCCGGCTCCATTCTTTCAATTTCTCCGAATCCAGATTGAGAAACTGGGCCAACAACTGATCGACTTGCTCTTCCAGTAATTTGAAATGCCGAGTCCACTCGGCCGCTTCTTCCAATCGACAATCTTCATCGCTCCGCCAGCGCATCGGATGAAAGAGCAACGTTGATTGCGCGGTCACAAACCTTTTGGAACAAGCTGCAAAGGGAAGCAAAGCTGCCGAGGAACATTCGCCCGTGACGACTCCATAGGCATCCAGTCCCCGCAAACGAATCAAGGTCGCCAGGGCCAAACCAACATAAACGCTTCCACCACAGGAATCAAAGTAGATCACCCCCCGACTACGGCGGGGCACCTCTAGCAGCTTTTCCGTCAGTTCGGCTTCCTTGTCAGTCAAATCGCCAAGGATACTGATCTCCCAGCCGGTTGCGGATGATTTCGATGGTTTTCTGGAAAAAGGTCCCGGATAGGCCTGTAATTTGCGTTTCAATTCGCGGTTCCCTCTATGGATTCGAGCGGACTTTACTGACAAAGAGTGAAAAATCCAGGCTCAAAAGGCTGCTTCTCACTCCAGTTCTCCACTTTTATCCAGCTTTTGACTCGACTGCAATCAAAGCTGCCCGGTACGATAGATAAATCGGTCATCCGAACCCGTTTTCGCCCTCCTTGTCGCTGCTTAACCCTCTCAGTTGAACTGACTTGATGGCGAAAAATGGATCATTTGTTTAATATAGACAAGAAGACTTCTATCTTCTGAATCTACTAACTGTTCCCGTTCAAAAATAGAAACCCAAAAGCGTCTCCCACCGTCAGGACATCTGACCGACGCATTTCAGTTTATTCCCGCATGCGAACACGACCAAAGCGGGAACTGTATATATTCGCAAAGGAGAGTTTCACCGTGAAATGGTTTGTCTGTTGTACCCTGGCCCTGTTCGGTCTTTCCGAAATGAATTCCAGCCTGGCTGCTGAAGCGACTGTTCAGCTACAGAAAAAAGATTCCACCGTGCAGGTCAACATCGGCGGTGAAAATTTCACTACGTTGAATTTCAGCGATCAATACGAAAAACCGTTCTTCTCCCCCGTACATGCTCCCGGCGGTGAGATTGTGACGCGTTCCCTTGAAGGAATTGAAGACCACCCGCATCACAAAGGGATCTGGTTCTCTCTGGATGAGGTGAATGGTCTTAACTTCTGGGGTGAAAAAGCGAAAATACAAAACGCGGGTGTCGAAGTGGTCGTCGCGGAAGGGAATCCGGCAGAACTGCGGATGACAAACAACTGGCTCGGAACAGATGGGAATCCTCTGATTGTCGAGCAGACAACCGTCAAGATTTATAGCAATCGAATGCTGACCTACGACACCACCTTGACTGCCGCCGCCGAAAAAGTTGAATTTGCAGATACCAAAGAGGGAATGTTTGCGATTCGCCTTCCAAACGGAATGCGAGAGAGAGAAGAAGGAAGCGTGATCAGCGCGACCGGAGCCAAAACAACCAAAAACTGCTGGGGTAAAACGGCTGACTGGGTCGACTATTATGGCCCAGTAGACGGAAAAACGGTCGGTGTTGCCCTGTTCGACCATCCGAATAACTTCCGACCTTCCCGTTATCATGTCCGGGACTACGGTTTATTCGGTATCAATCCATTTGGAGAAGGAATTTACACTAACGGCGACAATGCCCCTGCCCCGGTTACACTAACCCAAGGCAAATCGGTTCGTCTTCGATATGGGCTGTATGTTCACAATGGTGATACCTCAGCAGGCAATGTTTCCCAGGCCTATCGCCAATATCTGGGACTTGCCGACTGATATTCCTGTCAAAACCAGAATATCCCCAGCCTGCCGATCTCAATCGGCAGGCTTTTTTCGTGATTGCAGACCGGATTGAGGCTTGCGGCGGGCTCTCTGGCGGCTGAAGATGGGCTGAGTTGGGAACAGAACTGTGATAGAGGCGACCCAACGCAGCCGGGGACGTTGCGACCGGCGAATCAGACTCTATAATACGCGTCTTGTCCATTAGCCTTTCCCCCTTGTTGCGTCTGCATAGGCACTCCACGGGGTCTCCGTACGCGCATAACCGGTCTCCCGACTGACGAGGCCGATCTTTCCAACCTATTTGTTATCAGGGTTTTTCGACGGTGTTACGAACCAAAACGTGTGGTGAATTACGAGTAGAACAAGCAGGGGAAACGGCCACCTTATGTGGCTGGGTCGATAGTTGGCGCGATCACGGTGGCGTGGTCTTCATTGACTTGCGTGACCGTTACGGAAAAACCCAGGTCGTTTTTCACCCTGATATAGGTGATGAGTTCCATGAACGGTCCCGAACACTTCGTAATGAAGATGTCATTAAAGTGGCTGGAAC
>JAGQQC010000387.1 GCA_020426395.1 Planctomycetaceae bacterium | reverse complement strand
CGAGATGCCATACGAATTGGTCAGGAATGGCGTCTGCCCATTTCTTGAGCCAGGCCTTGAACTCGTCGGCTCTCTCACTTCTTCGACTGGTATCGGGGACGGCATTTGAGCCTTTATCGAAAAAGTGCACACCATCCGGAGTGACATCAAACATGCCCACGTTTTCAAATCGCCAGCGCATGACCATCAGCTGATCGACGAATTCAGCATCCTTGAGAAGTTCCGGATTTGCCTTAATCATCAGGGGCATCAGGTTCTGAGGAGTCATTGGGAGCGCTGGACGATCGTCGTCCGCATTGTTTGGAATGGGCTTGACCGGTTTGTTAGCGGCTGCTTTCTGCAATCCTTTTGTACTCAACTCTGATTCGAACAGTGGAGGCTGGTTGTATTCACCGGCGGACAGCCGCGTCGGTATCGCTTCGAAGAGAACCACGGGGCGATGGGGCTCCGTACCAAATCCAGAAGGGCCATCCAGGAATTTCATTTCTTTAATCTGAACGTCAAGAAAGACAGCGAGGCGCGATTCACCCGGTTTCTGTGACAGAGCAGATTTAATTACTTCGCTCGGTAACTGACGAGCCAACACTTCTGCGGAAGTTCCTGTGTTTAACAGGAATTGGTAGGGCCGATATTGGGAACCCGGTGTGCGGAACAGTCCGGTCCGCGTTCCCTCCGGTTCCAGTTCACCGATCTGATCGAATTGCAGATTTTCATCCAGCGCGATGATTTCGTCTGGTGACAGATCCTCTTCTTTTAACCGTTGAATCATTTCGGGCGACATCGACAATGATGATACGGTTGGTTCCTCTGTTTTTGGATTCAAAGTCAATTCCAGAGTGAGCCTGAACTGTTGCTTCAAGCGATCACCACGTTCTGCCAGCCAGGAGGTCATTGCTTCAGTTCGTTCCGGATTGAGGATGTCTTGATCAACTTCCCACGATCGGCCGCCCGTTTCTGATACGAACGGAGGAAAGAAAGGTTGTCGATCCGGGTGGAGTTCGCGATCGATTTCTGCCGTCTTTTCGTCGATTTCATGTCGGAGATTGTTGGCATATTCCTCTTCGCGTTCCGAGCGATTCTCCGAATTGACTTGCACTGCATGACCGTTTATCTGGTCGTATCGTTTCTTGATTTGATCTTCGATTGCACCATACCTCTTTTGATCAACCATCGCCGTGTGATTCCAGAGATCTCGCCAGACCTGTTCATGCAATTGGAGGTCATCATTTCCGACGAGTAATCCGGCGAGAGCAAATTCATCGAAGGGAGGAGGTATTACTGATGTCTCGTCGGAGGAGGGGGCTCCTCCGGCCAATACAGGTCGTGGATATGCTTTCAAATCGAAGTCGTACAAATGCGTTTTCAAGGTCGGTTCCGCATAGAGCCCAACCGATTCCACTTCGCCCACGAGAGTGGGCATCTCTCGCTCCGATCGCGTAAGCAACCGCGGACTGTGAAAAGAGACGACCGTTGCTACATACGCCCAGCGCGTGATTCGTTCGGAACCGATAGGGTTTTTTCGTGATCGGCTGGGAAGCTTGGCGACGACTTCGGGTGAAACTGGCCAGAACGCGGAACCGAAAACCGGCATATTGGCGATATTCAATTTTTTGCGATAGTAGCCAGCCGATGGGAGATAAGGAATTGCCTCCTTCCAGGTGTACCCGGGAACTCTGGCCTCTCCTCCTTTATTCTTCGCTCCGACTACGAGTCCCTTGCGAGTAAAGTCGTAGGAAGAAAGGCTCGCTTCTGAAATAAAACAGATACGGAAAGGAGTTTTAACCGCCAAATTGTCGAGTTCTTTGCGATGTTCTTTTTCGAACTGTTCTTTTGAGGCACGCCGTTCGAATTCATTTCTCCCTTTCCATATTCCAACCGCGCCGCCGGTCTGAAATTTGGAATCAACCAGTTTGGTGGCGACTTCTTTGGGAAAATGGTAGGTGATGAACGTCGGCAAATATTCATCCAAGCAGGTTTCATCCAGACCAATTGCCACACGTTCGAGGAACTTGCCGAAATCGCGCTGTTGGGTTTCGAATGACTGTTCGGCGGTCTTGTATCGATTGGTTCGTTCACGGACGGGAAGGTTTTCCAGGTCGACGAAATGATCCAGAAAGATCACCGGCAGGCCGTGCTGGGTGGACATCCCACTCTGCTGCGCCAGCTTCATCGAAGTCTCCGCAAGCTCATCGCTGGCCAGTCGGGCGAGTTCGGAACGAGATGCAGTCCCCTCCTGGCTTTGATCGCTTTGTGCCACGCTGGTGTCCGCGGAATTTGTTTCGTTCGTTTCCTCACCAGGTTTCAATTCGGCCCCGTTCTCTTTCTTCTGTGCATCTCTGATGTACACCCGGTCTTCCCGACTGAATCGCTTAAGCGGGATCGTCGTTGTCGATCCGTTTTCCAGTTTCAATTCAACCAGACTCCCTTTAGTTCTGACGAATTCGGCGTTGATCTGTTGTGTTCCATCAACGCTCGTCCAGATGCGGAACTCCGCCGAGGCATTGTTGGATAGAGCAAGAAACAGAATCAGCGTGATGAAGTGGTATCGAGTGTTCATAGGATTCGCCATGTCTGCAAAGTGATTCAGGAAGGAGTCGAACGATTTACGCTGCAAGAATTGATCAAAGTGTTCAGCAGGAACATTGCACCAGGTCCCAGCATATAGTCGTACAACTGCTGATCAGTTGAGTTGTAAACAGCCATTGGTGCACTCCCATCAGATTTCGTGATGAATTAGGGGGCAATCTGCATTACCCTCTGCTCCTTTTGGCGACACCACCGGGAATCCTGTGCAATTCTGACCTAAATTTTTTTCGAATTGCCGGAAACACTCCGGATGGGCATTTTGAGATCCATTCCTGATTGCCGGTTGCGTCGGCATAAATGGGGGGGCATAATCACATGTGAACAGTGAATCCTGATTCAGCTTGATCTAGTATCGAAAAGGCTGCGTAAACAACGCACGTTTATGAAAGGCCCGAGGCATGACGTTCACCCCCTCTGGCAGTGAAGCAAACCACTGGAATCAGTCGATTTACGATCAACTGCACGGTCTTGCAGAACAGGCCCTGCGGGGGGAACGGATCGGTCACTCGTTGCAACCGACTTTGCTCGTGAACGATGCTTATCTTCGCCTTCAGCAGCAGGAAAACCTTGATCCGGCGGACCGTTCCCAGATGCTCGCTGCCGGAGCCACCATTATTCGTCGCCTGCTCGTCGACTATGCGCGGCAACGAAAGCGTTTGAAACGGGGAGGAAACGACGGCCGCGGGATTCCGTTGCACATTTCCATCTCAGACAACGCCAAAGGGTTAGACATACTCGAATTGAACGACGCCCTCGAGGCACTTGCCGGGGAACTTCCGCGGGCGGCGAGGATCGTCGAACTGAAATTCTTTGGCGGCTTAACGGGCGAGGAAATCGCCGAGCAACAGGATGTCTCGCTGCGAACGGTCAACAACGACTGGAAGTACGCGAAGGCGTGGCTGTATCGCGAACTCGGCCCGAATGGGGAAAGTGGCGAGACGGATGAATAAGACACGAGCAGGACTGGTTCAGCAGGCTTTTCTAGCGGCGCTGGATGTCCCAGCGGAAAGACGAGAAGACTGGCTGGCGTCAAAATATGGACACGATCAGACCCTCCTGGCGGAGGTACGTTCGCTACTCGCTTATGCGGAACCTTCCGTCGATATCCTCGAGCAGGAACTTGATCAGGCCGTTGCCGATATGCCCCAACTTCAAAGTGGATACGAATCACAAGAGAATCCAGAAGTCGAACCTCCCGACGATATCTCGGGCGAAGAGTTTCTTTTCCGGCTTTCCGAAGTCGGTGTGCTTTCACCGGAGGAGATTTCCTCCGCCACCGACTCTATCAATTCAACGAATCGCGCTGCTGAACCACGACAGCTTGCTTCGCAACTGGTCGCGGAAGGCAAGCTGACACCGTATCAGGCGTCGGCGCTGCTCAAGGGAGAGCCCGACCTGTTGATCGACAAGTACCTTATCCTGGACCTGATCGATGTCGGCGGAATGGGCATGGTCTTCAAGGCGATTCATCGGACGATGAACCGGGTGGTGGCACTGAAGATGATTTCCCACCAGTCGCTTGCTTCCATCGAGCAGATCAAACGCTTTCGCAGAGAAGTGCAGGTCGCGGCGACTTTGGAACATCCCAATATCGTACGGGCCTATGATGCTGACGAGGCTCGAGGCTTGCATTTCCTGGTTATGGAATATGTACGCGGCGAGAACCTGAATCGTGTCGTCCGGGCGAATGGTCCTCTTTCTCTAAGCGAAGCGGTCGACTATATCCGTCAGACAGCGATTGCATTGGACTACGCACATAACCGGGGAGTCGTTCATCGCGACATCAAACCGGGTAATCTGCTACTGGACGACCATGGCACTGTTAAGGTCCTTGATCTGGGACTGGCCCATCTTGAGGATTCCCTTGAGTACACGGATACTTCGAGCAGTCGTTCCGAAAATGAGGAACCAGTTCCTGAAGTCGACCGATCGGAGTTAACCGCCGCCGGTTCCATACTGGGAACAGCATCCTTTATGGCACCAGAGCAGTCGCTGGACGCACACCTCGTTGATCGTCGATCTGACATCTACAGTCTCGGATGTACGTTGTACTACCTG
>JAGQQC010000386.1 GCA_020426395.1 Planctomycetaceae bacterium | reverse complement strand
CAGAAATGCCTCCGGATGGACGGCTGAACACGGAGGAAGTCGCCTTACTGACCAAATGGGTGAACGAAGGACTTGCCTGGCCGGGAGCAAAGCCAGACCCGGCAAGTGAAGCTTCCCCCGAAAATGCCGACTTTCCCTTTACTGAAGAACAGCTCCAACACTGGGCTTTTCAGGTTCCTGTAAAACAGGAGCTCCCCAAAGTGGAGCAGGCCGATTGGCCTCAGAACGGAATTGATTATTTCATTCTCTCCAAACTAGAAGGCGAGAAAATGCACCCGGCTCCCAAAGCGGACAAACTTACGTTGATCCGTCGAGCGACCTTTGACTTAACCGGCTTGCCCCCCACACCGGAAGAAATTCAAGCTTTCCTGGCAGATGAAAGCGAGAGCGCCTATTCCCAAGTGATTGAACGTTTACTCGCCAGCAAAGCCTATGGTGAACGTTGGGGTCGGCATTGGCTCGACGTCGCTCGATATGCAGATACGAACGGGATGGATGAGAACCTCTCCTATGCGAATGCGTTTCGATATCGTAATTACGTCATCGACACCTTTAATAAGGACAAACCGTATGACCAGTTCATCAAGGAACAGATCGCTGGCGATCTGATGCCCGATCCTGAAAATGAGCAAACGACAATCGAACGACAAATCGCAACCGGGTTCCTGGCAATCGGACCGAAGATGTTGGCCGAAGACGACCCCGTCAAAATGCACATGGACATCATCGACGAACAAATCGATACCTGCGGTAAAACATTCCTCGGAATGACACTCGGTTGCGCCCGCTGTCACGATCACAAATTTGATCCCATCAGCACTAAAGATTACTACAGTCTGGCGGGTATCTTCAAAAGTACGAAGACGATGGAAAATTATAAAGTCGTCGCGAACTGGTACGAGCGAGTAGTCGAACCTCAGGCACACGTCGATGCCTGGAATACCTTTGAAGAAAGCAAGAATGCGGAACAGAAAGCGATCGACGAACTTGTTGCAAACGCAAATACAGAACTTCAAAAGACTGCTCGAAGCCGGGCAAAAGATTATCTTCTGGCCGCCACCAACGTTCTTGCTTCGCGCTATTATTACGACCAACTGATCGATCAATGGAATGCAGGGCAAACTCCCCAGGAAGAAAATCTGTTGGAGAAACTTGCCGAGCATTTTGATCGAGGGAATGTTGATCTCCAGGTACAAATGGCCGATCCCCGTCTGGCAGTCATCCTTACCTATAAACAAGGAGTCTCAACCGCTGAGTATGATTTCGAGGTTCCTCAAGCCGGGAAGTACGGTCTTTTCATCAGGTACGCAGCCCATCAATCTCGCCCGTTAAAAATCAGTCTGAACGGAAAGGTCGTCAAAGAGGCCGGAGTCAACCAGACGACGGGAAGCTGGGGGCCAGAGGGACAACGTTGGTTCTTCGAACAACAGGTTGACTTACAACCGGGCAAGAATACTCTACAGCTCGCCTGTGAAAAGCTGTTTCCGCATGTCTCTCAAATACGCTTGATGCCCATCAGCGGAGACACCCAGTCCACACCTTCCGTTGCAGAAACTGAAGAGAAACCCGCCACCGACCTGATTCCTCTCGTACTCGATCAATGGGTCGATTACCTCAAAGCAGAACAGACGAATCCGAAATCATTTTTCCAACCCTGGTTCGCTCTGGAAGAAAAGAACAAAACAGCGGCTGCCACTACTCTATACCCTCGTTTACAAGCTAACCTGCAAGAAAGCCTTTCCCGATCACAACAGGAATTGGCAGCACAATATGTTGCTCTGTTTCACGAAGCAGAAAAAACCTGGACGGAACAGAAGGCAAAGGAGGAAACGAAATCACTAGAGGCATTACCGGATGCTGAACTGGAGGCGGCACGCCAAGTTTATCTGGGTGAGAAAGGTCCTTTTCGTGTTCCAGAAAACGGGGAGCAGGCTTACCCAACTGAAGTCCAACAACAATTGGCTGACCATCGTGGCAAGTTAAAGCAGATTCAAGATAACGCCCCGGAACCGTTGCAATACGCAATGGGAGTCACTGAATCGACAGTGGAAAACATGCAGGTCTGCATCCGGGGGAATCACATTAACCTGGGACCGGAAGTTCCGCGGCAATTTCTCTCTGTGGTCGAAGGGCCTGAACAGCAGCCTCTTGGAGATGACCAAAGCGGACGTTTGGAACTGGTGAACTGGTTGACCAAACCGGACCATCCTTTGACGAGCCGAGTAATGGCCAACCGAATTTGGAGATGGCATACCGGAACCGGCCTTGTCCGAACTACGGATAACTTTGGTCTGACCGGCGAAGCCCCGACGCATCCTCAACTGTTGGACTGGTTGTCAGTCACATTTATCGAGCAAGGCTGGTCAATCAAAGAGATGCATCGGTTAATCATGAATTCGTCCACCTACCAAATGAGTTCGCAATACTCGGAACAATATGTTGAGACGGATCCCGAGAATAAGCTTTACTGGCGAATGAACAGACAACGCCTGGAAGCAGAAGCGATTCGGGATGCGATTCTGTCTATAGCCGGCAATCTTGATTCTACTCAAATTGGAACAACATTGACCTACAAAAGCCATGAATACGTGAACTCAACCGGTGGTGCCGGATCGGTCAGCTATGATCATCATTACCGCTCAGTTTACCTGCCCATTATTCGAAGTGCCCTGTACGAAATGTTTCAGGCGTACGACTTCCCAGATCCCAGTTACATGCAAGGAAACCGGGCTACCACCACACTTGCCCCACAATCTCTATTCCTGATGAACAGCGATTTCATGGATCAACAGACGGAAGCGATGGCGAATCGACTGCTGAAAGAAGCACCTGATGCACCGGAAGACCGAATTGAGCGAGCGTATGAGCTGGTCTTTGGGCGGAAACCGGAACTTCAGGAGATGGAAAATTCGCTCGCCTTCCTCTACCGATACGAAGAACAAGTCGTGACCGCAATTCCGGAGCAGGAGCGCCGTCAGTTACAAGTCTGGAAAGGATTGTGTCGCGTCTTACTTTCTTCAAACGAGTTCATCTTTATCGACTGAGCCCACTTAATCTAATAGACTTTATCTAGAGACTCGATCCGTTTGATCTGAGTGATCTGAAATAGACTGTGGAGAATTTTATGTCCCGTTTTCGAGACCATTTTCAACTGGGCGTTCCGAGTACTCGCCGACAGATGTTGCAACAATGTGCCACAGGTTTCGGCTGGCTAGCACTGACAGAAATGCTCAGCCGCGAAAATCGCGTTCACGCTGATGAAGCCACACAATATGCGGCTTCAGTCCCGGCAGGTCCACTCTCCGTCAAAGCTCCCCATTTTCCGGCCAAAGCCAAACGGGTTATCTTTCTGTTCATGCACGGGGGACCTTCCCACATGGACACATTTGAGTACAAACCTATTCTGCAGCGCGATCATGGGAAACCACTTCCGTTTGATAAACCCCGCGTCTTTTCAGCTCAAACGGGTGCTTTGATGAAATCCCCGTTCAAGTTTCAACAACACGGGGAATCGGGGGCCTGGGTAAGCGAATTATTTCCGGAGGTCGCCAAGCATGTTGACGATCTCTGTATCATGAATGGCATGCATGGTTCAAATTCCCGTCATGGCGGAGCCTTGCTTGAACTGCATACTGGAAGCGATACCTTTACACGTCCCAGCATGGGCTCCTGGCTGACGTATGGCCTGGGAACTGAAAATCAAAATCTGCCTGGCTTTATTACGATCTGTCCCAGCCTGACACACGGTGGGATGAACAACTGGAGTTCCGCCTTCTTACCGGCAGTCCACCAGGGAACACCGATTGGAAATGCGGGCTTGCAAGCTAAAGATTCCCGCATTCCGTATATCACAGGTTCCAATCCGGATTCGCTGCAACGGATGGAATTGGAATATCTTCAGCAATTAAATCAGAAACGCCGAAACGAAACGGGACCCGATGCCGGCCTGGAAGGACGGATCGAAGCTTTTGAACTCGCGTACAAGATGCAGATGGAAGCCCCGGAACTTCAGGACATCTCTAACGAGTCGGAAGAGACTTTGAAAATGTATGGCTTGGATGACAAGGTTACTGAAGATTTTGGTCGTCAATGCCTGATGGCTCGCCGTTTCTCGGAACAGGGAGTTCGCTTCGTGCAGGTCTCACATAGTTACCGATGGGACTCGCATTCCAACTTGTTGAACGATCACACACGGAACTCGAAAGAAGTCGATAAACCGATCTCAGCCTTGTTGACCGATTTGAAACAGCGAGATCTCCTCAAAGATACCCTGGTTCTATGGGGAGGTGAGTTCGGACGAACTCCGGTCTCGCAAAGTGGAAATGGTCGCGACCATAACCCGGAAGGATTCACGATGTGGATGGCGGGTGGCGGTATTAAACCGGGGATTCAATATGGACGGACCGATGACTATGGTTACTTTGCCGTCGAAAACAAAATTCACTTTCATGACCTGCACGCTACGATGCTCCATCTGTTAGGACTGGACCATCTCAAGCTGACTTACCGTTTTGGTGGTCGCAACTTCCGGCTAACCGATGTTGCAGGAGAAGTAAAACACGACATCCTGGCATAAAACGCGATGGCGTAAAAACCTGAACGATACTTTTCATACGCACATAAAACAGCCGGTGGTTCTTATATAAGAAAG
>JAGQQC010000385.1 GCA_020426395.1 Planctomycetaceae bacterium | reverse complement strand
CGACTTGGTATCTTCCCTGTTAAGGTATTTTCAGTGAACAAGGTTGTTTCAATCAATCGGTGAAGGAATTTCTGATGGCGAATGAATCCTGGAAGTCGTTATTTGAAAACTGGCCGGAAGCAGTTCCTAAAGAGGGTCTGCTGGTAACAAATTTTCAGGAGCAGATCACATTCGTCAATTTTTTGATTTCAGGCGATTTACTGCTGGTTGAGCGAGACCGGCCCGATAGCTACGGTGCCCGGAAAGTCATGTTAACCTACGATTCGATCAGCGCGCTGAAAATCACCAGCCCGATGGAACTGGCCCGCTTTCAAGTCATGGGATTTCAACCTCCCTTCTGAAGCCAATTCCGCACGCGAAACCAGAGGCTCAGCGCCCGAAATCTCACGAACCCCTGTTAGAAACCCTCACTTCCCCCGAGGCAGGACTATTCACAGTCTGGGAGTCGGGCTCCTCAAATTTGGGTAGGCTGCGTTGAAATTACGGCTCTCACCTCCGTCTCGAAGGCCAATTTCAGTCGAAAAAAACGGGAAACTCCATTTCTGGCCTCTCGCATTTGCCTATTCTTTGCAGTATGTTGGGGCTATTGCAGATTGTTTTGCAATAGCATCGCGTGCCTGCTGATTCGGCCCTTCTGAGCCAATTCCCTCTTCTGGCACCCAAAACAATCCCCCCTTCCCGTCACTGCTGAGGAATATTTACTACAAGGAAATTGGAATATGAGCAAAGCTGCGTTGAAATCAGTTCTGATCATGGCTGCTGTGGTCTTCACTTTCGGTCACAGTATTAGCTGGGCGGAAGAGACGGCTACGATCAAAGGTCGTATCGTATTTGAGGGAGAAATTCCGGAGCGGACCTTGATCGTTCAGAAAGGTGACCAGTCCGTCAAAGATGCAGCCCAGTGCGCGGCTGAGGATAAATACGACCAGTCGCTGATCGTTGATAAAGCAACCAAAGGTGTTTCTAACTTTGTCGTTTATCTTCGCGGAGATGACTTGGGCAAGTCAGCTCCAGCAGCCCCAAAAGAAGTTGTATTCGACCAGAAAAACTGTGTGTTCTTTCCTCATGTTCTGACTGTTCAAACAGGCCAGACCATTCTGGTGAAATCAGATGATTCTTGCGCCCACAACACTCATACGAACGCTCCGAGCAACGACAATGTCAATTTCGCCATTGCCGCTAACAATCGCGAAGGTGTGCCGGTTCAAATGCCACTGGAAGAGCGAGTTCCCTTCCCGGTTGTCTGTGACATCCACCCTCACATGAAAGCGTACTGGATCGTTAGTGACAACCCTTACACTGCCGTCACTGGTGCAGATGGCTCCTTCGAAATCACGGGATTACCGGTCGGTAAAGAAATCAAAATTCGCCTCTGGCATGAGCGCACTGGCTGGATCAAAACTAAAGGTAATCAAACCAAAGGACGTGCCAAGTCTTCCGTGGAAGTGACATTGAAAGCGGGCGAAGTTTACGACTTCGGTGAAGTTATGGTTGCCGCTGACGAATTCGAAGAATAATCGATTTATTTTCGGTCTGTTCAAGAATATCGTTCAACTCAATTTGCGAATTCAATTTCACAGGGAGTTTTCCAACAGGAAAGCTCCCTGCTTTTATTGGTTCTTCCTTATTCACTAATTAAGTCATTTTCGTGTGTACAAAAGCCGCCACACTGATTTTGGACAAGCTCTAAAAAGGATGTGCCAACTGCAGGGCCTGATGCATGATGTACTGCACGCATCCTGCAACGAAAATCACGATTAATGGGGGACCATACACCCACAAAGGGCGCCAGCGCTTGCCGACCGTTAACCTGATCAGATAGAAATCGAATATCAGCAAGAAAATACAACCCAGCGGAACCAGTGAGAATTTCATTGTTTGGAACATCTGACTGAGGGTAATGACCTGCAATGTGAATGGGCTGACAGAAAGTTCAAATTGCTCCAGCAATTGAACCTGCCGGGGAACTTGGATCAACATGACCCAATAGAGGTAACCGATTCCGACGAGATGGATTAGCAACAGAACACAATCAGCCCACAACCCGGCCTCAGATTGGCTTCCAATCGACGCTGTCCCCGGGTTTGAGCTGCCGTCCGGACGAGGGGCTTGATCGTGTGTCGTATCAATCATCTCTTACTCCTGGAAAACTCAACTGATTCAAGAAGACTTCCCGTTAGACGGGTCGCTCACTTGCGGAATAGAAGAGAGAGAGGTTGAACCGACTTCATCCTTTTCCCTTCGATGCTCCGTAACCCAAAATCATCTATGTTCAACACAAGACTGAAAAGACTATAATAGGTTCGTAAAGCAGATGAGTACTAATTCCCGCCAACTATCTGGGCGTAGTAAACCTATGGAAATCATTCTAGCGAATCCGCGTGGCTTTTGCGCGGGGGTGAATATGGCGATCACCTGCCTGGAGGAAGCCGTCAAGCTGTTCGGCTCAGGCATTTATGTCTATCACGAGATTGTCCACAATCAATATGTGGTCAACCGGTTCATCCAGGAGGGCGTGACTTTTGTCGATGAACTGAATGATGTACCGGAAGGCGCAATACTGCTCTTCAGTGCCCATGGCGTCTCCCCTGAAATTCGTCGTGTCGCCAAAGAACGAAATTTGAAAGCAATTGATGCGACTTGCCCTCTTGTGACCAAAGTTCATCTGGAAGCACTCAAATATGCTCGCGAAAACTACAATATTATTCTGATCGGTCACGAAGGCCACGATGAAGTCATCGGAACCATGGGAGAAGCCCCCGAAAGTATTACTCTGGTTGAAACCGCTGAAGATGTCGCCCAGCTCCCCTTCACCACGGAAGATCGCCTCGCCTATTTGACTCAGACAACACTCAGTGTGCAGGAAGCGGCCGAAGTGATCAACGCGTTAAAAGCACGTTATCCACAGATCGTTTCTCCGCCTAAGGAAGACATCTGCTATGCCACAACAAATCGACAAGATGCCGTGCGCACGCTCGTTCCGGAAGTTGATATTCTGCTGGTACTCGGTAGCCAGAATAGCTCCAACAGCCAACGCCTGAAAGAAATCGGCACCGCACGCGGCATTCCGGCTTACCTGATCGATGGTGAAGCAGATCTCAAAGATGAGTGGTTCGATGACTGTAGCCGTGTCTTGGTCACAGCGGGAGCATCCGCCCCGGAAGTGGTCGTACAAGATTGCGTAGAGCATCTCCGGCAGAAATTCAATGCCCAGGTTCGGGAGGTCACATTGCAGGAAGAAAAAGTCCATTTCCCACTTCCTAAGTCTTTACGTATTCTGCAGAACACGGTTTGATTAAAAGGACGATTGTCCATTTATTCCAACAGCATGTTTCGACAGAAAACAACAATCATGACGTTCTCCCCCAACCGCGTGCTGCTGTTCCTCATCGGGACCATTTGCTTTTCATCAATTTCCGCGGGATTTGCATTTGCCTCCGAAGATCCCGGGAACGAACCCGAACCGATCAAGATCGAACGCAAAGGGGGAAAACCGACAATCCCCGATGTCCCTCGTGATAAGGTGATTTGTTTCGCTCTCTATACACTGCATAACCATGTGCTCAAAATGAGCGTGCAATTCTATCCGCTCAAACCGGAGGAATCGCACGAAGTCGTACTGGAAGTGGACAGCGGTCAAGGTTGGAAAAAAATCACTACATCACCGATCGATAAACATGGCCTGGCCACGTTTCGTCTCGTGAATTGGGATGATAGCCGTCGTTACCCTTATCGACTGACACACGCGGGCGGCAGTGAATACACGGGAAACATTCGGGAGAACCCCGCGCATAAAGAAGAAATCGTCGTCGCAGGCTTCACGGGGAACTCGAATTCTGATCGTTCTCCCCGAACGGACATCGTCGAGAATATCAAGAAGCAGGACCCGGATCTGCTGTTCTTCTCTGGTGATCAAAGCTACGACCATAAAGCCCATACAGCAGCCTGGCTTCTGTTCGGACGACAGTTTGGCGAGATTATCAAGGACCGCCCGACTGTTACGATTCCTGACGACCACGATGTCGGTCAGGGGAACTTGTGGGGTGAAGGAGGCAAGATTTCCCACGCTCCTGGCGGAGATGACGGGGGGTACATCATGCCGCCGGAATATGTCAACATGGTCCAGCGAGCCCAGACAAGTCATCTGCCCGATCCGTATGATTCAACTCCGATCAAACAGGGAATTGGTGTCTATTACACGAATCTCAATTGGGGGGGAATTGATTTTGCGATTGTTGAGGATCGCAAATGGAAGACAGGTCCGGCGGGTTTGATTCCGCAGCAAGGCCCCCGTGCCGATCACATTAACGACCCCAATTACGACCCGAGCACCGTCGATGTCCCCGAAGCCCGTTTACTGGGGTCTCGACAACTGAAGTTTCTGCACGAATGGGGACAGGATTGGGAGCAGGCAGAAATGAAAGTCGTCCTCTCCCAGACAATCTTTGGAGGAGGCGCCCATATACATGGCAAGAGCGACTCCCGCTTATTGGCCGACCTCGACTCCAACGGCTGGCCCCAGTCGGGACGAGCCCGGGCACTGGAAGAAATACGCCGCTGTTTCGGTTTTCACCTCGCAGGAGACCAGCATTTGGCAACCGTGATTCATCATGGAATCAATAATTGGGAAGACTCCGGATACTCTTTCTGCGT
>JAGQQC010000384.1 GCA_020426395.1 Planctomycetaceae bacterium | reverse complement strand
TGAGAGATTTTTACAAGGACGCCCCCTTCGTCCGCATCGTCGAACATCTCCCCGGGACCAAAGATGTCAGCGGTACCAACTACTGTGACATCACCGTTCGCGTGACGCGCGGGACGGTCATCATCCTTGTCTGTATCGATAACTTGATCAAAGGGGCCGCAGGCGTCGCCGTACAGAACTTCAATTTAATGTACGGCTTTGACGAAACGACGGCATTGATTGTTTAATTGTTAACCACGAAATACACGAAACACACGAAAAAATCTGACGTGGATTTAGTTGAGAGGAAGCATTTGCGAGTTTCCTTGAAACCAACGTTTCCGATTTAACACGAAGGCACAAAGACACAAAGAAATTGATAACAGAAAACTCATAATCTTTTTAGTCCTTGTGCTTAGGAGTTTTCATGACGACCTGAGTTCATTAAACCTTTCGTGTCTTTGTGCCTTTGTGTTGAAAATAAACCGTGTTTGCATCCCACGATATTAAATGCTTCGTGAGATAATCATTCACCTTCACTCTTTTTCGTGTGTTTCGTGTATTTCGTGGTCCCTCTTCTTAACTCATAACGGAGTCCATTGGTGACAGCTCAATTACCGGGTGGTTTTCTCTCTGCGGGTTTGCATTGTGGCATTAAGTCTGACAAGGCGAAGAATGACCTCGCGCTCTTCGTTTCTGAAACACCCGCTGTGGTAGCGGGGGTCTTTACGCAGAACAAAGTCTGTGGGGCTCCGGTGGTTGTCTCGCGGGAACGAGTCACACAATCCCAGGCCCGGGGTGTCGTGATTAATTCGGGAAATGCCAATGCCTGTACGGGGGATCGTGGATTGAAAGATGCCCAGTGGATGACGGCTCAAGTCGCCGCGCATTTGAAATGCGAACCGGCACAGATGCTGGTCTGTTCGACAGGGGTTATTGGTCACTTTCTCCCCAAAGATAAACTGGAAGCCGGAATTCCAGCCGTCGTAGAAAAACTGTCCGCGACCGACGAGGCCCTGGAACAGGGGGCCCGGGGAATGATGACGACAGACACCTTCCCCAAACTCGTTTCCCGGAAAATTGAAGTCGGTGGAACTGAGGTCACGATCACCGGAGTCGCTAAAGGGGCGGCGATGATCGCTCCCAATATGGCGACGATGCTGGCGGTGATCATGTCTGACATTCAGTTGAATGAACAACAAACCGATTTGATGCTGCGGCACGCGGTGGATCGCTCGTTCAATTGCATCAGTGTCGATGGTCACATGAGTACCAGCGATACGGTTCTGTTCTTCAACAATGGTCAATCAGGAGTCACCCTCACCACGGAAGAGGAAGAAGAGCTTCTGCAGCAAGCCTTGAATGAAGTCGCCCGGGAACTTGCAACAGCGATCATTCGCGACGCGGAAGGGGCTGAGCATTTTATCACGGTGGATGTGATGGGCATGAGAACGCGAGAAGAGGCGTATCTGATTGCGAAAGAGATATCCGAATCCGCCCTCGTTAAAACAGCGATCACGGGGGCTGACCCGAATTGGGGGCGAATTGTTTCCGCGGCCGGTTACGCTAAGGTCGATTTCGAAGAACAGGACGTGACGCTGTTCCTGAATGGAACCAAAATCTTCGAAGCAGGGATGCCGGTTGAATATGACGATGCAGCCTTGTCTCGGGAAATCCGGGATAATCGAGAAGTGCACATTGAATTGCAAATGACCCTCGGTGAAGAACGAGTCCGCTTTTGGACCAGCGACCTTACCCAGGAGTACGTCCGACTCAACTCGGATTACACCACGTGATTTTTTGACCACGAAAGACACGAAAGGCACAAAAAAAATCTGGCGTGGAATTCAGCTCGGAGAAAGCATATCCAGTCTACGATGAATTCAATGCTATCGATTTAACACGAAGACACGAAGTTACCAAGAATCAAAAAAGAAAATTCTCAGTAGTCGGAGTCATTGTGCCTATGAATGTTCGAGGGAATCGGAGTCCATTCAATCCTTCGTGTCTTTGTGCCTTGGTGTTAATAATATCAATATGATTTCATCTCTCGATATCAAATGCTCCTGGAGACAATCATCCAGCTTCGATCTTTTTCGGGTATTTTAGTCTCTTTCGTGGTTCCTCTCTTCCCGAATTTTCGCTTTGCTGGCGGCGTTCGGACCTATAATGAGAATAACGGCCCTCCTCCATTGTCGTAGGTGGGGGGCGTTCATTATGCTTTCCCTCTTTGGATTTTCTGGAACGGATTTTTTGCCGCGGTGGCTCCCGTTTGGTTCTCGAACCGAATCTGGAGCATGGTGGTATCGAGTATTGAAGGTTCACCTTGAGTACCAGGAACACAGTTAAGCCAGAGTTGAACAGTCCGGATGCGCTCGAAGCACGTACGCATCAGATCGGACTTGATTTATGGAACCATCTGGAACGAACGACGCCCTCAATTTTTGAGCGTCGCTGGTGGGATGATCGTATTCTCTCCTGGGCGATGGGGGACGAATCGGTCAAAGTGCAGATGTTTCGTTTCGTCGATGTCCTGCCGATGCTGAAAGACCATGAGTCGATCACTCGCCATTTGCAGGAATATTTCGAAGAAGTCCGGGCGCATCTTCCGTGGGCGGTTCGTCTGGTAACCGACTCGGCCTCGTCAAATTCATTTATGAGTCGGGCGCTGGCTTACAACGCTCGCACCAATGCGACCAGCATGGCCCGGCGGTTCATTGCGGGATCGAATAGCCAGGAAGTTCTCGATTCGGTCGAGGGACTTCGCGAATTGGGATATGGTTGCATTCTTGACCTCCTCGGTGAGGCGGTGATCAGTGAGAGCGAAGCAGAAGCGTATCAGGGGGCCTATTTGACGCTTCTGGAAGAATTGGAAGAGGATGCCGGAAGTTGGCCATCGGTTCGTCAGGTCGATCAGGATGACCGGGGAGAATTGCCGCGTGTGCAGATTTCTCTGAAGTTGTCCGCACTCTACAGCCAGTTTCACCCCGCTGATCCCGAGGGAACAGCGGAGGCCGTCAAGGAACGGTTCCGGCCCATCTTGCGAGCAGCCCAGGAAAAGGGGGCTTACCTGCATGTCGATATGGAACAGTATTCTTATAAAGCTCTGACGATGGAGATCTTTAAGGATGTCTTGATGGAAGAGGAATTCCGCCACTTCGATCAGGTCGGGATTGTCGTTCAAGCCTACTTGCGAGATGCGGCGGAGGACTTGGATGACTTTTTGGCTTGGGTAAAGGAGCGTAGAACTTCCGTTGCCATTCGGCTGGTCAAAGGGGCCTACTGGGACTACGAGAAAATTCATGCCGAAGCCCACGGCTGGCCGATTCCTGTCTTTCTGATGAAATGGGAATCGGATGCGAACTTCGAGAAGCTTTCGCAATTCCTGCTCGAACATCGGGAATGGTTGCGGCCCCAGTTCGGGACGCACAATCTGCGCAGCATCGCGCGGATCATTGCGATTGCGGAGGGACTGGAAATCCCGAAAACGGCGTACGAGTTTCAGATGTTATACGGCATGGCGGGAGAGGTTGGACAAATCCTGGTGGAACGCAATCACCGGGTCCGTATTTATGCTCCCTTTGGAGAATTGCTCCCCGGGATGTCCTACCTGGTGCGCCGGTTACTCGAAAATACTTCTAACGATTCCTTCCTGCGGCAAAGTCTGCGTGAAAATATTGATGTGGAGAAATTATTCATGAATCCAACGGAAGCAGGAAAAACAGTCACCCCTCCCGAAGCATTCGTGCCGGAATTCCAGAACGAACCTTTCTCCGATTTCAGTCGGGAAGAAGTTCGCGAACAGATGGAAACTGCCCTGGAAGAAGTCAGTAATTATCTGGGGGATGAGTACCCGCTGGTTATCAACGGTCGTATTCAGGAATCGCACGACGTGCTTCTGTCGCGCAATCCATCCGATAGCAGCCAAATAGTGGGTCGAATCGCCTCAGCCAGTCCCGAACAGGCGGAAGAAGCCATCGATGCTGCCCGTCGCGCGTTCAAAGAGTGGTCCGGCATTGAACCTAAATATCGGTCCGAATATCTGGAACTGGTTGCCCGCGAGATGCGAGATCGACGCTTTGAATTAGCTGCCTGGATGGTTTACGAATGTGGTAAACCTTGGGCGGAGGCCGATGCCGATGTGGCTGAAGCGATTGACTTCTGCAATTACTACGCAGAACAGATGAAAATTCTGGGTGAACCCCGCCATCGAGATGTTCCAGGTGAAGAGAATTTCTATTACTACCGGGCCCGGGGAGTCGTGGTTGTCATTGCACCGTGGAACTTCCCCTTGGCCATTTTAACTGGGATGACTGTTGCCGCGCTGGTGACAGGGAATACTGTCATTATGAAGCCTGCTGAGCAGTCATCCGTGATTGCCGCCAAGTTGATGGAAATCTTTAATAATGCGGGAATCCCTTCGGGCGTGGTCAACTATTTGCCGGGAAATGGTGAAGAGATCGGACCGGTACTCGTCAGCAGTCCCGATGTCGATATGGTCACCTTTACGGGTTCTCGCGCTGTTGGATTGGAAATCAACCGGATGGGCTCCGATACCGATCAACGTCAAAACTCGGTTCGCAGAATCGTTGCCGAAATGGGAGGCAAAAATGCGATCATTGTCGATTCCGATGCAGATCTCGATGAAGCAGTGCAGGGAGTGAGATCGGAAGAGCAC
>JAGQQC010000383.1 GCA_020426395.1 Planctomycetaceae bacterium | reverse complement strand
ACGATTTCCTCATTTTGCTCGTCCGGAGAGGCGAATGGGTTCCGACCAACAAGGTCTCCCCAGCTCATGGATTTGAATTTTTCCCATCGTTGTTCGTTTGGGATAACGGGGTCCGTGGCCAGTTTTAATTCCCAGCGTTCTTCGGTGGGGAGCTTCTCCCAGTCGATTTCCGTCAGGGTCGCCAGATGATCGGTGAGCATTTTTTGCGTGTTGTGTTTTTCGCGAAGAGCGTCGAATTCTTCTCCTTGAGTTTTTGCCAGTTCCTCGTTGATCTTTTTATTGATCTCATCCGTCGGCTGATCCGATTCCGGGTTGAGGCCGGCTTCGGTTAATAATCGGTTGGTGATTTCCTGCTTGATGGCTCCTTCCTTTTCACCAAATTCTTGAGCCAGTGGTTTCAGTTTTTCCTCTTCAGCCTTGAAACTGTCGTAATAAGCAGAGCCAAACTGCAAATACGGGATTTTCTGTGCTTCGGTTTCTGTTCTCAAGGTCTCGATTTTTTCACCAGGCTCAGCGGCGAAAGTGTCGTTGATTTTTTTGTTAATTTCGTCGGTCGCCTTATCCTTCGCAGGATCAAGATTTGCTTCCTGCATGAATTGAACGCGTAACTCTTCTTTGCGGTCCCGTTCCGCAAGAATCAACGCTTCTCTGTTCCGAGCGAGCTCTTTCTTTTGTTCCAGTTGCTCATCGGACAGACGAATGATTTCGGGTTTTAATGCGGTATCGTAATGTTCCAGACGCTCGCGCATATCGAGCAGTTCGGGAGACGGGTTTTCTTCGAACTGGTCGATCACTTCCTGATTGATATCTTTAGGAGGATGAACAAGTTCTGGGTCGAGCCCGCGTTCTTTCATTTTCTCATTGACGAGTTGGGCTTTGTATTCGAA
Organism: Planctomycetaceae bacterium; assembly: GCA_020426395.1. GTDB lineage: Bacteria > Planctomycetota > Planctomycetia > Planctomycetales > Planctomycetaceae > Polystyrenella. The sequence goes on along the minus strand of JAGQQC010000383.1, from coordinate 3,777 downwards.
ACCTTTGTTCGTGTAAGCTCCACGCAGGTCACCGACCACTTTATTAAAGGGTTTCAATTTTTCGTTAAGTGGTTTTACGGCCTCGCCTGAAACGGAATTCACATAATCTCGGTTTTTGTATTCTCCCTCTTTCAGGGCGACCATTTCCTTCGGGGAAATGTCATAAATACGGGCGGGCCACGTAATGAACCAGCCGATCAGCATGATGATAATCGACCAGACGAACATCTTGGTCAGATTGGGATGCTGTTGTTTCTCGCGAGCGTCCTGTACCCAGTCGCAGGCGATTGTTCCGAGAAGAGCGGGAGTCGTCCAGGTGAGGAAACCGAGCGGTCCCCCGTCGATAGCATTTGGATTACTATTGGCATAGGTGAAGTACCCGTAGTAACAGGCGATGTGATGTGCCAGGGCACAAGCGACCATCACAATGATGCGCGTCAGAACACTGGTTCTCATCCAGGGGAGAATCCACAAGGAAGTCACGGCGATGTGCCCCAGTGTTTGCAGCCAGACTCGTTTCATCGGGCGTTCAAAGATTTCCCAGAAGGTCATTTCGGTTAACTGATCCCAGTTCTCGGCAATCCGTCCAACGTGGTAAACAGAAAACGTGACCACGAGCAAACCGATAATTCGTCTGACCACCCTCCAGTAAGCGGCTGTCAGCCCTCCTTCATGCTGTTTTCGTCCGAAGGAAAGCCGGAAAGCGAAACCGACCGCAAAAATAAAGTGAGGCATAATGGTATCTGCATAGGAACAGGAGACGTTGTGGTGTAGCAGGATAGGATGCACAAACGATTTATAGGAACCCATGTAATTTACGAGAAACATTCCCAGAATCGTGTAACCACGAAACTGGTCTAGCGAATGAATACGATTGGGAAGAGGTTGCGATTGCGTCGCCATGCGTATTGGCTTTCCTGGATTAAATGAAGTGAAAGGGGGATGTCTTCAGGGAAGTTCGCATTCACATCCCCATTTATGCAGTGTTAGTAACGGATCCCCGTCTCTGAATTAGTCGGAAATCTGGTCAAAGGAAGCCGCAAAACGAAAAATGGTCAACAACTCCTAGAACTCTTCAGGCTGTTCAATATAGTTGAAACAAGGAGCCGATTTGCGCAGTCTCTGATCCGGTTATGAATCAATATCGATCTAAATGAAAATAGAATATCGTGTGGAAGAAGTATTCCGAGTGCAACAGAAGAAGTGGTGAAGGTGTGACGTTGGACGAATGGAAACAGGAGCCACCGCCGACGAAACCGGTGGGAAAACATTTTTCAGGACCCGTCACTGAGCGCAAGTTTCTCGCTGGAACCCTTGCTTTGAACAATCAGGATCGCTCGTCCTAAAATGTGATTTTCATCCTATCGCCGACAGGAATTGGCATCAAGCGAATCACCGGGCTGTTTGAGTCTACCCCGACTGATTTCGGTCCAAATTCTGAATTTGAGGGGAACGAATCGTACTTCCCGGGGAGAGATAATACGGGAAAAGTGGCATTTCAAGTGATGCCAGTGGCTATTTACCGGTTTCGTAAATTAAGCAGAATACAGATGCTAATTGTGATCAAATCGGGGCCAAACTTGCACTTGAGTTGTAAATACAGGGGGGATAGATGCTGCCGAAAATTCTACCAATCTGGGGTATGATGGGCATAATGGGTTGAAAATAACGGCTGCAAAGGCTAATTGTGTAGTTGTAGGTAGGCCTTGTCATGGCCTGAGACGTCTTAAATTACTTTCTGGAAGGGTAGACATCATGGATTTCAGTTCTCTGAATCGTCGAAGCTTCGTCACCAAATCCATGGCTGCTTTCGGTGGCTTGGCTTTGGTTTCTGGACTCTCCCGCAAAGCTGAAGCTGGCTGTCACAGCAGCTGCGGTTGCGGTAGCGTTTCTTCTGTTTCTTGCAGCTCTGTTTCTTCAGTATCTTGCTGCACTCCTGAGCCCACTTGCTGTGCTCCTGAGCCCTCTTGCTGCGCTCCCGAGCCCACCTGCTGTGCTCCTGAGCCTTCTTGCTGTGCTCCTGAACCTAGCTGCAGTGCTCCTGCTCCTAGCTGTGGTTGCGGTGGCGGTGTTTCTTATGAATCAGCCGCTCCAGCAGCACCTGCCGCTCCGGCTGCACCTGCTGCTCCCGAAGCTCCAGCACCTCCGACTGGCTACTACGTCCGTCCGAATCGCTATCAGCGCGTCAGCTACCGTGTTCTGCGAGTTCTGGAACGCTAAATTGAGTCCCGGGGCAGTTTGTGCTCCAGGTTCAATTCATTAGTAATGCATACAACCCATCCCGGGAAGTTTTTTCGGGATGGGTTGTTTTATGTTCGCACGAACATGATTATATTTTATACAGGTTAAAACATTCATAATCACACTTCGTGTATCATTCACATAAATGCCGTTTCAATATCCTTGGCTGGGTCACATCTTCAAATCAAAGATGTGAGCAACAACAAACTGGGTTTTGAAATGGCCTCTAGAGACTGGAATCGGTTGTATGTCTCGGATAACAAATGTCCCTCGAAAAGAATGGGAGCTTTTTCACTTTGGACAACGAGATTTTTTCCGGTTCTCAATTAACTCCAATGATCGTGAAATCCCCTTCACGATTCCGATTCAGGTGGCTGAACGCTACGAGATTTTGGATGTCCTCGCCCGAGGAGGAGGAGGTATCATCTTCACTGCCCGGGATCGACACACAAAAAATGAAGTCCTCATCAAAACATTAGCTGGATATTCAATTCCTCGCGCTTCCCTGGAGGTGCCTGCTGATGAAGCGGTCGATTCGGTCCGCCGAGCCCGGCATCACTTGCAGACGGAACGCCGTATACTGGTCCAGTTACGCAAGCTGGGGTGCAATAACGTTCCGCACCCGAATGATTATATTTTCGATTGGAACCCTGCTCTTTCTGGACCCTACCGAACGCCGTCGGATGAAGTCTGGTCCCTGGACGATCAGGAGTTATTAAAATCTGAGCCGTATCTTGTGATGGAGTGGGTGGACGGGTTCAGTGCCAAGCAGGTATTGCATCAGTTCTATCCACAAGGTGTAACCGAACAACAAGCCCTCTATATTCTCGATCAGATTGCCTCTGTCCTCGAAACGATGCACCAACCGTGGGCCATGCCTCATGACCAGACATGGGAGCTTGTGTATCAGGATTTGAAACCGTCGAATATTCTGATCGATGATTTTGGGCACGCGACATTGATCGATTTTGGAGGAAGCCAGATCGTCATCGATGGCGAGCTGATTTTGCACGGTTCCCATTCTCCAGGATACGCCGCTCCAGAATGCGGTCAGAACCAGAATTTAACTCCTGCTGCTGATGTTTATAGTCTGGGAACGACCCTGTATAGCCTGATCACGGGCACGAATCTCAGGCGGGAATTGCAGAGAAAACAACAATCCGAGGAAGATGCCCGGACGGTGGAACTCGACTTTGAAACAGTGGGAACCCGCATGTCCAAAGGAGTTCGGGAATTGATCCGGGCTTGTACCCATTTGGAACCCGAGGAAAGATTGAGCTCGGCAATCGAATTTCGAGATCGACTTAAACCCTTGATTCATGAATTCTGATAAGTTTTTGGGATGGGACGCTGCCTCAAACCTGTTGTTTTGTTTAATATGCTAGATTGTTACTCAAACAAATACCTCTCCAGGGGGTAATGAACAGCAAGCGCCTCTGCTGGTAATCATTACCCTTGGCAACTGTCGTGAGACAGCCCGAAATCGGTCTGTTTCCATAGCACAGTGCTAATTAAAATTGCGGTGTGCATTAAAAG
>JAGQQC010000382.1 GCA_020426395.1 Planctomycetaceae bacterium | reverse complement strand
AAGCCAAACGGATAGTCGTTCTCCCTTTCGCTGGATAATCGACCCGCTCGACGGAACGTCGAACTACGTGCACCGATTCCCGTTTTATGCAGTCTCAATTGGACTCACCTACGAAGAAGAACCCTATCTGGGAGTCATCTATGATCCCACTCGAGACGAGATGTACTCGGGAGTCGTGGGCTCAGGTGCGCATTGCAACGAAGTTGAGTTAACCGTAAATCCATCAACAACGCTTTCGGAAGCACTCGTTGTGGCCAGCTTGCCCCGATGTGCGGACCGAGATGACCCGGCCGTAGCCCGTTTTTTGAACGTCTTACCCCTTGCCCAGCATCTACAACGAACAGGTTCTGCGGCATTGAACCTGGCCTATGTGGCCGCGGGTCGCCTGGATGGGTTTTGGTCCACTAGCCTTAAACCTTGGGATCAAGCGGCCGGCGTCGCAATTTTGCAGGCGGCTGGGGGAGTCGTTACTAAGTTAAACGGGGACACCTTTGATGTCGATTGTCCCGATTTACTCGCCTGCTCCGGCACCATACTACAACAGGAATTGAGCCAGGAACTGAGCCCTCACTGAGCTCCTCTGTCTAATCGTCACTGACGCAATTTCTCCTAACAGGAGGAATAAACCGCTGGCAAGATCAGTCGCCGCCAAAAACCACAAAGAGCCATATTCAGAATGTGTGGCATTTCCAAGCCTCTGCACGTCATTTGGGGCAAGGTAGAATTCAGTTCTGAATATGACGATTAGGGAAAATGGATCGCGGTTTCGCCATCATAGATTCGCTGAAATTGCCGAGTTACAAACCGTTTTACCCCTACAGTCGGCGAATTCTTCTGAAAGGGTTCAAATTGTCCAAATGTCCTTTTTTGTTCGCGGCGTTTCAGCGTAAATTAGTAAGGGAAGATAGATGAACTTCCTGCCAAAACAAACACCTTAGTGGCCATTCACACACTATGCCTGCCACTACTTGAATTTGTGTCCGGTTCCAAAGACATCCACCAGCGTCGTGTCCTATTCGATGTTGGGAAGGTTAGCAAGGGGAACTGCAAAGTCTCTAAAACCGGATTGAATTCATCTGAACTTGTCTCTCTGTTCGGAGTTCGCTTGTGCGACTTTTGACGATACTGCTGGGAATCGTTTTACTCTGGGGCCAATGCGCTCAACTTGCGCCTGCTCAGGAGCAAGAACCGGTCAGCGTTGCCGAGTCGAATCAGGCGAGTACCGCTGAAGTCTCAACCGATGAGGAAAGTGATTCCCTCAACCTGGTAAAAACAACAGCAGATCAGGAAGGCTCTGAATCACTCCGTAATGTCTACATTGATGGACAAGGCAATGCCCTCCCTCTCCCCGCTGATATTTCCGATATCGTCAAGGAGTGGATGGAATTCCGCACCAGAAAATCCCAACCGCCGTTGATTCCGAATCAAGCTCAGAACGAGTTGCCTGCGGTTAATATCACCAGTATCACAGTGACGGGAGAAGTTCACGAAGAGATTGCCGAGCTTGAGCTGACATACAAAATTCAAGTCAATTCGGACGAAGGTGCTTACACTGTTTTGTTGGGAGCCCAAGAGGGAATTTTAACCAAGATCCATACTGAGGGTCCGGGCTATGCAAAGCATTTTCTGACCGATCCGGAAAAAGGGTATTACTGGCAGTTCAAAGGAAAGGGAAGCTACGAACTGAAGCTTTCGATGGATGTCAAAATCCGCGTCATCTCTTCTTCACCGATGATTCATCTCTCCCTACCGACAAATGCCCCCATTCGAAACGCGACATTGCTTCTTCCCTCTCCTGATTTGGAAATTCCGCTTGCCGATAACGTCCCCCTGGAACAACGGGAATTGGAAAACGGCAAAACAGAAGTCACATTTCCGATTCTGGATGAGGCACTCAACCTGACCTGGAAAATCGTTCCTCTGGTGAAAGACAAGCAGGTCGTCTTGCGAGCGAATACGGATATCGAACTTAACTTTCTCAGTAACGGATCCGAAAAATCGGTTCAGATGAAAGTAGAACAGACCGTCCAACCAGATGAACAGGGTAGTTTCAAAACCTTGCGAATTCGTCTGCCACAAAACTTTCAAGTCGACCATGTCGTGTCAGGAAAAGATTATCCAAAATGGGAGGTTCAGGATAATCATGAAATGACTGTGCTCTTGAAGGAACCCGCTACGGGTCCCATCACCTTGACTTATGAACTGGAACTTCGCCCATTGGAAAGCAACCAGTTGATTCTGGACGGTGCATTCCAATTGTTGAACACCACAGGTTCTGCAACGGACAAGGAAACATCGACCCAGACACTGGAACAATCCGGAACAGTCACCATTCAGAAAGGGGAAAGCTTTCTGATTCGGACCGATCCACAGGAACAGCGTCTTATTCGAAATCAGAGTATCAAGAGCCTGGATACTGAGACACCGATTTCACAGGCATTTCGTTTCTTCCGGCAACCATTTCGACTCAAACTGGAAGTTGAAGAAATCCCCCCACTCAGTTCCGTCGATGCACACTATCAATTGAATGTGACACCAGATCTCGTAGATGCCGAAAAGCTGAAAGTTGCCCTGAAAGCAAACCTTGATCTGGATGTGTTACGAGGTGAGTTAAACGAAATCAATCTGAATTGGAAGTCATTCGCTGCAGAAGGGTGGTCAAATCCGACCGTTGATCCGGATGCACCGATTGAAAACCTGATCGAAAAAATTCAATACCACCCCGACTCAGGTCAATTGCAAATTCGATTTCTAGATCCCATCACTGAGAAGAAACAAATTCGGTTTGCTACGGAAAAGACGATCGACCTCAAAACACCCGAATTAGACTTCACGTTACCGTATCTAAACGAGGACATCCAAAGGCGCATCCGCCCATCAGTTGTTTCGATCATTTCTCCCCCAAACCTCGCCACCGAACTGACTCCGAACGGAAAAACGACACTGCTCTCTTTATCCAGCGATGAACGAGCAAAGTACCGATTACCGGGGACCACTTCTGAACAAACAGCGCCGTTGCAACGAAAAATCACTTCTGCACAACAGCAGGAATTACACCTGGATATTACAGCGCTCAAACGAAAAATTACTGCCAAGTCAAATCTGCGGTTGCAGGAATTGATCCGCACCTCGTTACAGATTCAACAGGAAATCGAGCTGGATGTTAAATACGATCCACTTAACCTCGCCCGGCTTTATATTCCCCCTGGACTGGTTAACGCGGATTTTGAGATTCGAGATGCACAGGGAAAAGTCATCCAGCCCGAAAAAACAACTTCTACGGAAAACACATTGGAGATCCTGATTCCACCCAGCCAAACGTTAGGGACTTCAAAAATCTCGATCAACTATCATGTTGAACAAGACCAATCTGTTTCACTTGAAGAAAACCAACTTTTTCAGATCCCGTATTTCACGATCGAATCGACCCCTTATGAAAACATGACGCTCAACACAACTCAGCAGTCACAATACGAAGTGCGTCTGGATTCTGCTGACTGGAAACCGATCATTAAAGAGTCGAGTCAAACATGGCAATTAAATGCACCAAATCCGGAGACGTCATCCATTGCCGTACAAATCGTGCCGATCCGATCGCTAATTCAGCAAGATTTCCAAATCCCTCTCGCCATTTACCATATTGATCTTCGATCACAAGAAAAGGTGGTCGTCGAAGCTCGTTATCTGGTTGAAGGGTCTCCGGAACAGATTTTGATTACGATGCCGGACAATTCCCAAAATGTGTCGGCTCGATGGGATGGAACTGAGCTAGTTCATATGCCGGAAACAGGAAAACAGGAATGGCAGATGAACATTCCTGCCAGCAACCCGGACACTCGTCATAAGTTGTTTGTCACCTACCGGCTGGATCAAACAACGCGGGCAGGTTGGTTACGGACTCACCGAGTTGAACTTCCCCGGTTTTCAGCAGAAGTCTGGACACCTCAATGTATCGCAGAAGTCTCGTGCCCCTATGCACAACCGTTGTTAACTCTCCCTGAAAAATGGGCACCTCTCTACTCCTGGCAGAGGGAGGGAATATTCTGGTATCGCCGCTCTAATGTCGACAAACAGGAGAATGAATTATATCGAGAGCTACAAGGCACTCTACCGATTCACTACCACTATCAATACGACTTTGGTCGGCCCGCTTCGGGAGATTCAATTTCCTTCCACACGATTTCTCTTTCTATGCTTGTCTTCTATGGAGCGGGCTCTGCCCTGCTCTGTGGTTTTCTCTTCCGTCGGCTTAATGCATTGCAGAACAGCTTTGCATTTTCGGTACTACTGTTCGGAGTTGCGTTTGCCGGATTGTGGTACTGGTCGGTCATTCAGATTTTCATTCAACCTGCCCTAATCGGGACGATCTTCGCGATGGTGGCTGTTGGAATCGAAGAGCTGTTACGCCGACGGCATAGCAGCGGTTACGAGGAATTAGGTTCCTCTTTTGACCTGGTCGTAACTGCCCCGCGAAATTCGGGTATTCTTTCTCGCCGGATTGGTTCGGAAGATTCGACTGCCTTACGTGCTCCGTCAAACCAACAAATCTCTGTAAGCACCACGGACGAGGAGAATTCTTTATGAAAAATCCTCGTCATTGCGACCCAATTGCCTACACAGCCTTAACTGGTATGGCATCACAGTTTCTATTTCAGAAGTTTGTTGCATTACTCCTGGCCCT
>JAGQQC010000381.1 GCA_020426395.1 Planctomycetaceae bacterium | reverse complement strand
ATCAGATCACCAGCACCGAAAGCCAAAACTACCTCAAGCATTGCGGATACCGCTACGCTTAAGTGTTACGCGCTCTAAAAACAAAAAAACGACCCGCAGGATTTCCCACGGGTCGTTTTTAACTGATTCGATTGATCGCGTTTCGAATTAATCAGTCTGAGAAGTCGCTTACAGTCCCGGAGGTGCCAGGTCGGTTGTTTCCGGTCCAGCACAGCGGATCAGGTGATCGTGGTCGATGTAGACCACTTCGCGGGAATCGAGATCGACGTTCTCGAACGGAACCGGGTAACTGGACCGTTCTATTTTCATGTAATAAACCGTGCATTTGTAGTGGCACTTGTGCATTCGGGCGGGGCCGACCAGTGGATAGAATTTACAGTCTTCCACTTTATCCACAATCAAGTCGATGGTCATCCGCACGTTGTTCCATTGTACGTCAGAGAAGAACGCGAAGCCCCCTTCCGGACTATTCGGAATCGAGCGGATCACTTCATCCGGGGTCGGAGGATCGAGACAGACGAGAGGAGCGTTTTCACCTTCAACCGGATCAAGTATTTCGACTTTTCCGTAACGCTCTTCTTCGTAATAGGCGTCCTCGATTTGTTGCGACCAGTAGGCGCTGACTGGTATGGGAGGCAATGTCTCCCAGAACAACATGTAGCTGTGAGTCAGTTGGAGTGCTCCTCCAACCAGAGTGCAACCGCTACTCGAAATCACAATCAGCGAAAGACACATCAGCAGAGTGCTTTTTCGCATGATTCCTGCAACTATGGCCATTCTTATCCCCTCCGGGTGCGATCAATCAGTTTTCCAAAATCTTACTTGAGGCCATTCTGGATGAAGTACATCCAGTTCAATCCCATTTGAGACCTGTGTTTGCTTTGGCGTGACCAACCTGGCGTATGCAGGTGTTGGTACGTGCCAATCGCTACAGATGTTATCGAACGTTAAACTGCGACATCTTTCACGATTTTGACGTTTTTGCGGATAATTTCAGTTCTTTTACAAATCAGCTTCTGGCGGCTGATCTCAAACACGAATCAGAGGAAGGTTTCGATGCGGAAACGGTGACTAACTTGCTGACAAACAAGAAGTTAACATCGAGTTTCCCTACTGTTGGAAAAACGGAGCCCAGTTCAGATACAAATCGGTCCTGGAAAGGTACTCCAGTCCATGTACCCATGCTTAACATCGATGGAGTTTGTATTCAGTTCCTCTTTCCGGTAGCTCTCAAAAAAAATCGCCTTCTGAACGAGATTGTTCAGAAGGCGATTTTGAGTCTTATTCTGCTCTACTGGACGGCGGTAGGCCTACCAGTTTTTCGGATTCATGAACCAGTACCAGCGGTCGGTTTTGGAATCGAAGTCGAGCTTCCAGTATCCGTCATCCCATTCGAGGCTGACTTCACGCCATCCCAGGGGAACCTGAGGATAGGGGTAGAACGGTCCGATGTACGGCCAGGCCGAAGCGGAGTATTCTTTGGGATACTGAATAGCAGCGTAGTTCGGGTGAGCTGCCTGAGCTGGCCAAGCGTAGTTAGGCAGGTTCGTTCCGTTGTAGACAGCACCGGAAGCAGCCGGGGGCATTTGTCCCTGCGGAGCAATCGGCATCATCTGGGGTGAACCCTGGAAGCTGGCGGGATTAATAGGTCCGCGAGCACCTGGTTGAGGTTGACCATTTGATTTGATTTGCAGACCGTTGGCAACCTGGTGCACACCCTCGACTCGGGAAGCAACAATATAAGCTTGTTGTGCTTCCTGTGGGCTGGCTACAAATCCACCAAGCTGAGCACGGCCATCCTGGAAACGGACTTCAATGTCGTATCCATTCAACCCGCTTTTACCCAGTTCATTGGCAATTTTCTGGGCCATTTCCTGATTCCGGGCGATTGGATCGACCTCGGAGCCAGCGGTTTGCTGGATTTTTCCCCGGTTGCCCAGAAAAGCGGGTTTGGCTGCGTTGGCTGACTGGATCACTTCCAGTTGGTTTTCAACACGCTGGACCCCGTTGATCCGTTGCAGAACTTTCGTTGCTTTCGATTTTTGGCTGGCACTCTGAATTTTGCCTTTCAGGGTGGCAACGCCATTCTGATACTGGATTTCAATGTTGAATCCGTTCAGTTTGGCGTCCCGCAGAGCCTGACCGATTTCTTCAGCGACTTGCTGATTACTACGCGGTGACACGGCCTGCTGTGTTGATCCATTATTCAGGAGACCGAAATCTCCCGCGGTAGCCATGGACGGGACTGCCGCCATCATCCCCAGGGTTAAGACCCATTTGCGATAAATGCCCATTAAGAGCTCTCCTCCACCAGATGTTCCCTTAAGGAGCCGAAATCTGTTGGCGACTCCCCCAGCGGCTGCTGGTAATGATTTGTGACTTGTAGACAACCTTGTTCCCAGACTCGTCCAGTTGAGCAGGTTAGAGTGCTGAGCAGCCAGTTCGCTCTCCGGAAATTTCCCAGCGCGCGGAAATGACTGATTTCCTGATGGTATAGATCGGACGCAACGTATCGATTAGATAAGAACTTCTGGTTGTTCCGTCTGGTTTTTGATCGATTTATCTTCCTCTCAGCATGGCGAATTCGTCGTAACATCTTTTCTGTAAGTGGTTTTTGAAAAATTGAGTTTACGTAACGCAGTTAGGGGAGTAATCAGGGCATTGGTGGAGAATGAGCGGCGAGTTTTCACACAAAGGGAACTTTTTACCCAGGTTTCCCGGTTGGTTGCTGGAATAGGGATTCGTTAATACTGGTCGTTTTACAGGGGAATTGTTATGGTATTCGCTTCCTGATCGAGGTCAGACCGTGCATGTGCACGTATTTACAGATATACGCTCCGCTCAGTTTATAGAGACCAAAAATGGCCCGAAAAACTGCCAGTCGAATGGATAAGCGGCGAGAAGCCGAAGCCGCCGAAGCCCAAGGGACTAAGAAAAAAGCCAAAAAGAAGAAAGCCACCCGCAAGAAATCGACCCGTAAATCGGCGAAAGCCGTTGTTCGTCGACGTCTGGTCTGGGGTGTTTTCAGTGGCAGCCTGAAAGAGGAAGCCCGGTTCCCGTATGATCAACGGGATGCCGCAGAAGAAAAACTGGAGCAATTGCGCAATCGTAGCGCCAAGAAAATGTATTTCATCCAACCGATCAAAGAACCTGTTGGAGATGGTGCCCCAGTCGCTCCTGTGTCTGAATCAGCTCCCGAGGAGGATGAAGACATCCGAGATGAAGCGGTCGACACCGATGATGACGACATCGATACTGATGAGGATGCCGATGGCGGTGATGAAGATCTCGACCTGGAAGATATCGATGATCTGGGCGATGACTTGGAAATGGATGATGACGATGACAGTGCTGACGAAGGCGATGATGAGGACTAACTCACCGTTATTATCACGGTTATTCTTCAACTGAAAAAACAATTCTTAACCCGCCGCTCTTTACCTGAGAACGGCGGGTTTTTTACGGTAAGAGAATTGGAACCTGGATAATCTCTGTTGTTTTCGGATTGCCATAGGATTAAGTCACCGATGATTGACAAACGGCCTGTTCCTCAAAGTGAAGTCATCGATTTCCTGATTAACCTGTTTCAGGACCGGGGGGATACGCTCTACGCTGGAGAGCCCGTCAGCCAAACGGAACACGCTCTGCAGGCGGCGACCTTTGCGGAAAACGAAAATGCCCCGGCCAGTTTGATTGCGGCTGCCTTATTACATGATGTCGGGCACTTACTCACCACCTTACCGGAAGATTGTGCTGAGCAGGGAATTGATTCGGAGCATGAATCATTGGGGGCTGAGTGGCTGGAGCATTATTTTGGACCCGAGGTGACGGAGCCGATTCGGCTGCACGTCGCGGCGAAGCGGTACCGCTGCGCTGTTGATCCGGATTATTACGCGAATCTGTCCGACGCATCGCGGTTAAGTCTGAAGTTACAGGGTGGCCCGTTCTCATTGGAAGAAATTAACGAGTTCGATCAATCTCCACAGGCTTCTGCAGCACTGCAATTGCGATTATGGGATGAAGCCGCGAAAATCCGTGACTATGCGACACCCTCACTTTCGCATTTTCGACCTTATCTGGAATCGAGCTTGCGTAAGTCCTGAGCTCGCATGCCCGCATGTATTTATCTTCTCACGAATGGATTGATGATGAACCAAACTGAAGAGTCTCCGAAGATCCGGTTAGTTGTGTTTGATTGGGCCGGTACAACGGTTGATTTCGGTTGCTTTGCCCCCGTGGCCGCTTTTGTCGCCGCGTTTGCCGATAAAGGAGTCGAGATAACTTCGGCCGAAGCCCGCGGACCGATGGGACTACACAAACGAGATCATATCCGTACCTTACTGCAAGACGAGTCGATTGCTCGTCGTTGGACGGAGGCAACCGGCGCTGATTGGACGGAAGCAGATGTCGAAGATCTTTATGAGCGATTCACTCCATTGCAGGTTGAAGAAGCGGCCCGGTATACCGAGTTGATTCCTGGAGTTCTGGAAGCACAACAATTTCTTCGCGATCAGGGAATCAAAATTGGATCGACGACGGGTTATCCTCGATCAGTGATGCAGCCGGTTTTGAAAGCCGCTGCCGAACAAGGATATCAGCCCGATCATGTTTTGTGTGCCGATGAAGTTCCTGCCGGACGGCCAGCGCCCTGGATGATCTATGGCAATATGCAGGCCCTGAATGT
>JAGQQC010000380.1 GCA_020426395.1 Planctomycetaceae bacterium | reverse complement strand
AAAACAGAAACCTACCAGGCAGTCCAGCCCCCATCCACGACCAGATTCTGTCCCGTGATATAACTTCCCGCGTCGGAGGCGAGTAAAATCGCGGCTCCTTTTAATTCGTGTGGTAACCCCATCCGTTTCATGGGGCTTTTGGTTTCCAATCGACGCACCATTTCTCGCGGAGGACGTTCATCTGGAAATGGACCCGGACTGAGGCAATTGACTCGAACACCATCTTGCGCCCAGTAAACCGCCAGATGCCGCGTCATATGAATGACGCCTCCCTTGAGAGCATGGTAACCCACCGGACTCGCACCATGCACTCCGGCATAGGCATCCGGATAAGAACCCACGATACCATACATGGAACCAATCAGCACCAAGCTCCCTGTTGCCTGACGCTCGACGATATGATTGCGGAATTCGCGTCCCAGAATAAAGTAACCGGCCGAATTTTCCACCTGCGTCACGAATTGTTCGTAATTGACGTCCGTTAAATCGTGCCCATCTCCATGCGTTCCATTATTGAACAGGATGTCAATTTTCCCCGCCTGTTCACAAGCATCGGCAAATGCGGCTTTGATGGACGATTCGACTTTCTGATCCATTTCCACGGCGTAATGCTGCTGATCGCCTTCAACGGGCAACTGATCGGCAACCTCTTGTGCGCGCTCACGAAAACGACTCGAACAAACCACGTTCGCTCCCGCTTCTGCCAATGCGCGCGATAAAGACGAACCGAGATAACCGGTCGCCCCGCTGATGAAGGCTACTTTGCCTTGGAGAGAAAAGAGTTCGTGAATTGTCGGTTCAGTAGAAGACATGGATGAATCCCAGGATAAAAACAGAGAGGGAAAAAATTTAAGGAACCTGCGGTAGAGCCGCTCCCCAATAGATCACGTCGTGGCGATTGTAGTCGAAAGCGAAATGGATGTACTTTTCCTCGGAATCGACAACTCCGTCCGGGTAGGCCAGCATTCCGGGGAAATCGGTTAAGACTCGTTGATGCTCCCAGGTTTGCATGTCGTCCGAAGAAACCCATAAAGCTAATGGGTTCCGCGTCACATTCGCCTGCCGCTTGGAATTCGGACTGCGAACAGTTGCATTGGGATTATGTAACAGGGCAATCCGCTGATGTGATAAATTGAACAACCGAAACTTGCTCCCCGGGTTGGGAACGTCGGTCGCCACGCGGGGTGACCAGGAGCGCCCGCGATCGGTTGATTCCGATCTCAACAAGTGACCGGTTCCATCCGCGCGCACAAGCATCACTAACGTTCCATCGGAAAGTTCCGCCACATTGTTTTCTCCCCAACCTTTCAGAGGTTCGGTCAGTTCCGATTTTGTCCAGGTCGCTCCCTGATCATTACTGATCAGAACACCATTTCGACATTGCTTTGGCCCCTCATCAAGAATGGAGCGTTCCGGGTGATCATCGAGATCATATGTCTGAAAGGGAAGGATCCATTCTCCCCACGATGCTTTGTACAAATTGCGGATAAATGTTCGCCGCGGCAACGGAGTGAACGGCTCCAGTTCTCCCCATGATTTTCCATGATCACTGCTACTTAATGTATGCACGGTCCAATTGTCAAAACGCCCGGCGTGGACACTCACGAATAAGGTGATTGTTTCCTCATGGACAATCACTTCCGTTAACAAGCACGCTTTGCCATCGAGCTTGAGTACTTCTTCGTCCTGTTGCCAGATCTCACCATTGTCGGCTGATCGACAAAGGCGGATATGATTATTGACATCAGGTTCAAAAGCCCCCCCCGTAACAAAGAAGACTCCCATTTCTCCATTAGGCAGAACGCGGAGCGCTTGATCAACACAGCAATGATTGGGAGGGTGCCCTTTATAAACCAGACTTTTCCGATCTTGTTCAGCGAGATCCTCCGCCAGCAGGAAGGAAGCCGAAAATAGAAACAGGATCACGAAACGGCATACATCAGGAAATCGTAGAAAGTTAATGACAGCACCTCTGACCAAGTTTCAAAGAGGAGATGTTGGGGAGATAGATATTCCGGTATAAGCCTCGATGTCTTGAGAACATCATTAACTCAATTCCTGCCAGTTGGTCGCCTCCAGGGAATTAAGAATGGCGAGGTTGGCTTTCAAGGTCTGCCAACCTTCTTCCAACGTACAAAGTGGCTCCGCTTTGCCTTCACAGCAATCCAGAAACGCGTTCGCCTGGGCAGTGAAGTAGTCATCCCGTTCCATGGGAGGAAATTCGATATGTTTCCAGTCGCCCGCCGGATCAGACTGCCACGACCAGCGAAACTGCATCGGTTCGTAACGGAGCGTCCCTTTCGTGCAGGCAATTAACATTCGCATTTCATTCGGAGCCTGATACTGGTTGAGCGTGTAACAAGCCATCACATCGCCATGCCGCGCGATGACATGCGCCGTGTCTTCAACTTCGACTCCTTCCAGAACTTTATGATCTGCATCGGCAATCACGCGGGTAATTGGCCCAATTAACCATTCGCAATAATTGAGCCCATGTGTCAGGGCATCCTGAATTGCCCCTCCCCCCGTTGCCCGGTCTTTGTAGTAAATCTCTTTATAGGCGGGACGATAGAAGGGGAAATGCTGGCCGCTCATCTGGACTAACTGAACCGGTTTGCCAAACTGGCCCGACAGAATCGCCCGACGCATATCCTGCAGTACGGGATTCGCCCGAGTGACATAAGCCACCGCCACCGGAACTTTCTTTTCGTCAACGGTCGCTTTTAACTTTTCGATTCCTTCAAATGAAGTGCTGAGAGGTTTTTCGATCAGCACCGGGATATCCCGATCTACACAGGCCTGGGCCATCGGAATGTGCAACTGAGCCGGAGTACAAATCACCACAAGATCGGGCCGAGCATCAAGGGCCTGGTTGAAATCCGTGTAAGTATGCTCGATTCCATATTTCGATTTGATACGGGCAAGCAATGATTCATCCAGATCACAGATGGCACCTGTTACTCGTCCCGTTTCCAGAAAGCAGCGTAAATGACGCTCTCCGATCGAACCCCCACCGACTATCAGAACCTGTTTCATGAGAATTGACTTTTGGAATACCAGAAAGATACTTGTCCCGGTTGGCCCACCTCGATAGGGTGTTGAGACGCTGACCGGAAAGATTGGTTAAATAGAACAGCCCAGATTATGGTCAAATGCAGGGCGCGATTCAATTGCGTGCTGATCAGGCGATTGTCAATATTTAAGAATAGACAGGAGATTTGAAGGTGCGTACCGCGATTACTATCGTCGCTGTTTACTTCGCCATCATGGCTGCGTACGGCCTGCTCCACGGACTCAACCTGCTCTGGCCGCTGAGCGTGATCGGCCTCAGCCTGGTCACCTATGGAGTTTTCTGGTGGGACAAACGAAAGGCGCAGCAGAATGAATGGCGCACTCCAGAGAAAACCTTGCAAACTCTCAGCTTACTGGGAGGGTGGCCTGGGGCGTTACTCGCACAGTGGCATATTCGGCACAAAAACCGCAAGGTATCGTTTCAAGTAACATTCTGGCTCATGGTCGGGCTGAACCTGCTGATTACCATGAAAATGTTTATGCCCGCCTGGTCTGGTTGGGTGGGAGATATTCCCTTGCCCGATATGGATGAAATCCAACAAAATCTGTAACAGTTCTAAGCAACGAGTTACTTTTTGCGATACCGAGGTTGCCCCGCCCAACCTAGCTTGCGGTTGAGAATGCTGTAGTAATGATGTCCCGCCAAACGGGCGAGTTTGCAGGAAACATCTGCCTTGCGAACATGCACTTCATCACCCGCTTTGATCGATCGATGGATTTGCCCATCGATACTGAGCATCACCCCTTCTTTGACGGCATCCATTTTCATGGTATAGCACCGCTCAGCCGAATCGACCACGGGTCGGATCGTGAGGGTGTGCGGGCAAATGGGAGTGATCACGAAGACATCGAGATCCTGCTGCAAAATCGGACCTCCCGCCGAGAGACTGTGCGCGGTAGAACCAATCGGCGTACTGATAATCAGCCCGTCCCCACTGTAGGTCGTCACTTTCTCGTGATCAATCCGCAAGTTGATATCGAGCATTCCCAGTGAACCGGCAGCAGAAACGACGACTTCATTTAGACCGAGGAACTTTTCAGAGCTGCCATCTGCATGCTTCAACTCGCACTCATACATGAGATGATCAATGACCTGATATTGCCGCTGTTCAATTTCGTCGTACCGCTTCAATAGTTCAGGGGCTGAGAGATCCGCCAGAAAACCAAGACGTCCGAGATTGACCCCCAGTAATGGAAGTTGCCGGGAACCAAGTTGTCGGCAAGCCCTTAATATAGCCCCGTCTCCTCCCAACACGATAATAATGTCAGCCTCGTGATGGTCGAGAACCAAATCTTCCGTCACCGCAGCCGCCACCAGTCGGGTGTTCTCGCGCGTGTTCAGAAAACGCTGGATTTCCTGCCAGGCTTCCTGGACCAGTTTACTTTGGTCGCGGGCGAGAATAATCAGATCTAGCGGGACATCACTCATAATGGCAGGTTTTTCGTGGACGGGTTCGGTAAGAGGTAAGGTGTTCCCATTTCAAACACTCGCGTCACTCTAAAAAATAAGACAAAACTCCCGGTGGCAGGTTCATTGAGTGAGCAGTATACTATTCGACCTTGAATAATGTCAGTATCAAATCGCTTGAATCGTCATTCGGCAATAGCACACACAAC
>JAGQQC010000037.1 GCA_020426395.1 Planctomycetaceae bacterium | reverse complement strand
CCACCGGGCATGTATTTTCGATTTATCCCGCCGCCGATTTTTCGACCTCGTTTGAAAACGAACAGGTCCCGGAATTCAATCGGGAAACGAATCTATGGACGCTCAGTGGTGGGATCAACACCGAGTTCAATCTGGAAGTGACTCTTTTTCAACCAGAGTTCCTGAAGCGGCCTCTCAAAACTAATTTTGAGCGCCCGTTCGTCTGGCAACTTGCCGAAAATAATCCCCGTGAACGTCGCAAGATTTTCGCGGAAACACTTGAACTCCCGTCCGGACTGGAACCACTCGAAAAACTGGCCAAAGAAATCGCCACACAAAGCCTCGAACGCCAGAACATGACTTTGTCTGATTCTGAATTGTTGTGGAATGCCCCTCAAGAAGTCGTCTTACAAGTTGTCGATGACATCCAAAGTTATCTAATGGATGAAGCTAATTTCGGTTACACAACAGAACTGTCCGTTTCTGATCCTGAAATCGATCCGATCGTTGATTTTCTGGTTAATACGAAAAAAGGACACTGTGAGTATTTTTCTTCGGCTCTGACTTTAATGTGTCGCTCACTTAATATTCCGGCCCGATTGGTTACCGGTTTTAAGGGAGCAACCAGAAACAATTTCAATAATCGATACTATGTGCAACAGGCAGACGCTCACGCCTGGGTTGAAGTCTTCGCGGCTGACAATAGTGGATTCGACAAGTGGTATGTCTACGATCCGACCCCCATTTTTGAAGATGGGGAACCTGACCGGGGAGCCGACTCTGGAATCAGTTTTGAGGATATCAAAGTAGCCGTTGCCACCTTCTGGCGAAGTTATGTCGTGAACTTCTCGGCTCAACAACAATTCGAAATGATTGTCAAACCACTCGCACAAAAAGTGATGCAGCTATGGGAGCTGATGCAAGAACAAGGCGTCTGGGAAACACTAAAAGGCGTAGTAAAGACAATCTTCACTCCCTCCTATTGGTTCAGCCGATCCGGCCTGATGGTGCTGGGAGTCCTGGCATTAATATTCATCGTTGGACGGAAACGACTACGAACGATTTTTGCTCGTCTATTCCGATTCTGGAAACGTGGTTCTGAAGCTGACTTAGTTCGACGTAAAACCGTTTACTTTAACGAACGGTTCAAACAAATCTGTCAAAAACAGGGACTGGTGAAAAGGAAAAACCAGACCGATCGAGAGTTTGCCCAACAGGTTCAAGACTCGTGGAAAGAATACCTGTTACCCCATGGTTTACAGAATTTCCCGTCACAACTGAACTTGTGGTATTACCAGATCCGCTTCGGCAGTAAAGAACCGGAAACGGGAGAGCTGGGCCCCATCAATGAACAACTCGAACGCTTCGAACAGGAAGTCAAGAAGATCCCATTTAACCCAACTCCCGGTCAGGCCTAGAAAACATACCGCTTCGCAAGTGCATGAGCTCGCTTTCAAGAGCGTCCGTAATTTAGTCCCGAGATGGATTCTTATCATCGTCATCATCGGGAATGACCTCTCTCAAGGTAAGCACTTCCCCGGTTTTTTCCCGGTATGCATACATCCTTTCTCCATTTAATGCGGGAAAGAACGCGCGATGATCCTTCAGCATCTTCATGAATTCATCGTAAGAAGGATAACGTTCATGCTCGGCATGATAAAGTTGGATCGCCCGTTCCAATCCAAACTGACTGGCACGTGCTTTCTGATCTCTCATTGAGGAAGTGATCGTCCGAATATAACCCTGATTTTCTGTCCCTTCCTGTCGTTCCGAAATGGGAACAAGGTTTGGATTCTCCTTGATAAGCACTTCATAATCACCCACATCCTGAGTGGTTCCTTTTACCTTCTGCTGTTTGACCGGTTGGTTTACTGCAACCGCTGCGTTATTTTCCTGTTCGCCAGCGGGTGCCGCTTCCGTATTCTCCGCGTTTTCGGAGTCAGAACTCCGACACCCCGTCATCACCAAACTGAAAACAAGTACAAAACAGCCTAATCCGCGCAACATTTGAGAGGTCTCCTGAGTCATATTAATAGGCAACCGACAAAAGCCTTCTTTATTCTTGTCACAGCCAGTTCAAAAAGAAAGAAGGATTTCCCAGGAAGCTACGATTCAAACAATATCATACGTTAAACGTTTTTTCCTGGTACTGTTGTAACTGTTCCCGTTCGGTCAAATCAAAATGGAGCGGCGTTAATGTCGCATACCCTTCCTGCAAAGCTTCGATATCCGTTCCGGGATCCTTCTTGTGCCCCTTGATCGGCTCCAGCCCACACCAGTAATACGGTTTTCCACGGGGATCAACTCGCTTCTCTAATAATTCCTTTTGCCGGTTGCACCCCATCGCTACAAATTTCAGTCCTTTGGGTCCCTCGGTTGATTCGTGTGGGAAGTTCAGATTCCAAAGTGATCCGGTGGGCGGTTTTTCGTCCAGCAGTTGACGGATGACGGTTGCCGATCGGGCTGCCGTGGTTTCATAACAGGGAGAGGTCAACATCGACTGCGAAACGGCGATCGAAGTAATTCCGAAGAAGGCCCCCTCAATCGCTCCCGCAACAGTTCCAGAATAAAGGACGTTAATCCCGATGTTCGCTCCGGAATTGATCCCACTGACAATCAAATCGGGACGTTCGCCACAAAATTCGAGGACTCCCATTTTGACGCAATCGGCAGGGCTGCCTAACACGGCGTAGCCAAAGAATTCGCCATGCATCATTTCTTCTCGAGCCATAATAGGATGTCGGTAGGTGATACTGAGCCCCACCCCACTTTGTTCCACTGCCGGAGCAACCACGGTTACCTTGCCAAGAGTACTCAAACTTTCTTTCAGCGCCGCTAAACCGGGCGCGTAAATTCCATCATCATTCGTCAACAGGATGTGCATTATTTCTGGGTTCTATCATTTATACATTGTTCAACATCAACAAGTTTTCTTCAAACCGCCCTTGATTGTAGCAGGTCTCAGAAGATTCGCGATGATTCAGACAACGGGAAAGCGATTGCAATCCGAAAGAAGTCAGAATACTGAACGTTCCGCCTGAATTTGTTCGCCACTTTACAATCACATCTCTCCTTTTTAGGATCCAGAACGGACCTCCAACCTGAAATTGCCTTTATCAGAATAATTCACTCTTCCATGGATGATTTTAACTGGCAACGCATGCGGCGACGGACGCGCAATTGGTTTGAACAGCATCAACGTTCGACCCTTCCCTGGCGTGACTCCCAAAATCCGTATTACGTCTGGATAAGCGAGATCATGCTGCAACAGACCACCGTCGCGACCGTTCGTTCTTACTTCGACCGCTTCATCCAGGCATTTCCCACCGTCCATGACTTAGCTCGTGCAGAAGAAGCGGAGGTATTGAAGCTATGGGAAGGATTAGGATATTACAGTCGAGCACGTAATTTATTAAAAGCGGCACAACAACTCGTCGCAGAAACCGACGGATGTTTTCCTTCTAGTCCCGAAGAATTACAAAAACTCCCCGGCATTGGGCGTTATACCGCGGGAGCAATCGCGTCCATTGCATTCGATGAGCGCGCTCCAATTGTTGAGGCGAACACGCTCCGCTTATACAGCCGGCTACTGGCCTACACAGGAGACCCACGTAGTAAACAGGGGCAGGATCAACTTTGGCAATTCGCAGAACAAGTTCTGCCCCGAAAGGAGATTGGCAATTTTAACCTGGCGATGATGGATATCGGTTCGCTCGTTTGTAAACCGACCGAACCCAATTGCCCGGAATGTCCGCTGCAAACCGATTGTCGTGCGTTTGCCCAACAACTTCAGCACGAAATTCCATTGAAGCCCGTCAAACCCGAGTTCACTTACACTGTTGATGCCGCCGTCGTACTGTGGCATGGTCAACATCTGGCATTACGACAATACTCGACCGAAGAACGCTGGGCAGGATTGTGGGACTTCCCCAGATTCTCGCTTGATGCCGGTCTTGATAAGGCCAGAATCGAACGAGAGAATGGCCATCTCGGTCGACTGAACACCCGGATAACTCAGCAACTTTTGAAAGCGATTGAACGGGAATTCCACGCCCGATTTGATTTCCCAATTCAAACTGCAGAAATTGTTACCCAGATGAAACATGGCGTAACCCGTTATCGTATCCAGTTAATTTGTACTGAGGCAAAAGTGGCTGATGATTCGCTTCCCCCAGATAAAAACCTGACTTGGGTACGACCGGAAGAACTGGAAAAGTACCCTTTTTCGACAACCGGGCGTAAACTGGCGAGTCTGGTTCAAAAGCGACAGAAGGATCGACTTTTATTTTGAAGATGGGCGGTTTCCACTCAATCCCGTGTGAAAAAGAATTGCCAAAACTTTCGCTGACGATACTATAGAAGAATACAGGTATTGGCAGGTAACGTGGAGGCTGAACTCCGTTGCCAATGGTAACCGATTTACTTTTTCACTGCGGGTCACGAGCACAGGATACGCTGATGAATTCGGCATCAACGACATCACAGCTAGAAGAACCCGCAACTTCTCCCCCAGCCTGGTTTCGCGCACATCGTACGAGTAATACGCGTTCGTCAGTAACGAATGAACTGGAAAAACGAACGACGCCAAAACGCGAACAGGGGCCAGTTCTAATCGCTCCCCTCCCTGTTGAAGATTCGGTCGATCTCGAATCAAGTTGGTGGTCTGATCTGAGAAGGTTTCTACGTGGCCCGGAAGGGAAAGCGTATGGGGTTTCCTTACTGGCGCACTCACTAATTCTGCTCATATTATCTTTACTCGTCATTCATCATTACCAGACGAAAAAGAAGAACTCTCCATTGCTCGCTGGTGAAACAGAAGAAGTCAGCCTGATCGAAGAACAAATCGATACTCGGACTGACTTTTTGAAAGGAGCAGAGCGAGAACTGCAGTTGATGCAGCCGGTGATGGAAACATCGGAAGAATCCGAAATCCTTATCCCTGAAGTCCAAACAGATTCCTTCATTCAACCGGAAAGCAAAGGCTCAGGTGAAGAGGTCTCCATTGAAGGGCTCCCCTTCAGTAAGCCGACTGCCGGCAACGTGATCACCAAGGGAAATTTCTCGGCCTGGACCGTCCCCGCCGATCCGGCGCCGTTTCAAAGCTATCTAATTATCGTGCAGGTTAAACTTCCCAAATCGCTAAAAAAATACGAGCGAGGTGATCTCTCGGGTGAAGTCCTGGGAACGGACGGATATTGGCAAAGCATTACCGTCCTGAATGAGTATGATCGTCAACAATTGCTTCCTTTGCAGGAGGGTGTAGCGCAACTGGTTATCGCTGTACCAGGTGCGTATGAACTTGTCGAAGATCGTATCAACATAAAATCGGCAAGATTGAACGAAGAACAGACTTTGAAAATTGAGTTCTAACAACATGTTTTCTGTTCTCTTCAACACCGTTCTAGGTCTTGTTTTCTGATGACGTCCCTTGCTGTTTTCGATTCCTGTCCGTAATCCGAGGATATGCCGCTTTATTATTGCTCTCGGATATTGAATAATGCATTAGAACCAATGCTGATATCCAGTTGTGGCTGTTCTACCACATTTGAAAGAAGAGGCCTTTTGCCCAACCAGTAGGTTTCAGGATCACTTCAAATTTGAATTCAGAATCGATTTCCTTCACAGGTTCTGTAAATTCACCTTTCTCAGTCGCGGCAAAGTCAACGGCATGCATAACCCATCTTCGGACAATCAAGAAAACCCGGGCATTGATCCGGCTCCGGAGAATTCCGTCGCATCTGCTGGCGAAACCATTGAAGAGGGAGAAAACCCAAACAATGGAGGAACGGACACACTCGTCCAGAATGAGTCCGATCAAGAACGTGCCCGGCAATTAAGTGTTCTCCAACATCAGGTTCCCGCAGAAGTCCCCGGTTACCGGATAGTTCAATGCCTGGGCGAGGGAGCATTCGGCTCCGTATGGCATGCAGTGGAACGCAATACAGGCAAGCAAGTTGCCATCAAATTCTACTCACACCGACGGTCTCTGGACTGGTCACTATTCAACCGGGAAGTAGAAAAGCTGGCGGCCCTCTATACCTCTCGTCGTATTGTCGGTTTAATCGGAGTCGGATGGGATCATGATCCTCCATACTACGTCATGGAGTATCTCAAGAATGGTTCACTCGCCCGATATCTTTCTGAAGGGCCGCTCAGCATCAATGAAGCGGTGCGCATCACTACGGCGGTCGTGCATGGATTGTTGCACGCCCACGGTAGTGGAATTTTGCATTGCGATTTGAAACCGGCCAATATTCTGCTCGATTCCGATGAAGACCCACGTTTGTGCGATTTCGGTCAATCCCGATTGTCGGATGAGCAATTACCTGCCCTGGGAACTCTATTTTACATGGCCCCGGAGCAGGCCGATTTGAAAGCCATTCCGGATGCCCGGTGGGACGTCTACGCTATCGGGGCACTTTTGTATCACATGCTCTGTGGGACGCCTCCTTATCAATCCGCAGAAGCATTCAAAGAGATTAACACGGCGGATAATCTGGAAGAACGCCTGAAAAGATATCGAAAACTTTTACGTTCCTCCCCCCTGCCTCAGGGACACCGCAAGATCAAGGGAATTGACCGCCATCTGATTGAGATCATCGATCGTTGCCTCGACTTGAACCCGAAACGCCGCTTTCCTAATGTGCAATCCGTTCTCGATGCTCTGATAAAGCGGGAAAAGTGGCGAGCCCGCCAACCATTTATTCTGATGGGTGTCATCGCTCCCCTTCTCTTCCTGGCCGCCATGTGGCCAATCGCGACAAACGCTGTTCAGGAAGCGGTCAGTTCGGCACAGGAGAACCTGATCGACCGAGCCGTGGAAAGCGACCTCCTCACGGCACGGGTTCTGGCAAACAGCCTGGAAGATGAGCTGGAATTTCGGCAGAACGAATTGGTACGAATATCCCGCGATCCAGAATTGATTGAAGCGATTGAAGCAGCCATCGCCACAGACTGGGTCGGGTTTGACGAACCGAACCCGGAAGATCGACCTCAATTTGCTAAAATACTCCAAAACGATCGTGATGAGAATGACCGAGAAAGAACGGCACAGAGTATTGCTACCGATACATCCTGGTTCTTAAACAATAGACAAGGTGTTCAAGTCTGGCGAAGCCCTTTCACTGAAAAAGTAGGCGACAATTACGCTTATCGTGACTATTTTCATGGAGAAGGGTTTGACTACGACAAAAATTCCAAAGACTATCGTCCCGAAAATATCAAACCTATTACAGAACCTCACATCTCAGTTCCTTTCGTCAGTACTGTGACAAAAGGTTATATGGTCGCGATTACCGTACCAGTTAAAAATGACCAAGGGGAGGTAATTGGCGTTATTGCCAGAACTTCCGAATTGGGAAAACTACTGGAAAAATATGAAAAGCATCTCGACACCCAGTATGATCCCAAATTGAACGTTGATAGAACAATTGCATTATACGTTCGCGAAAGCGGATTGTTACTTGATCACCCTGTTTACAGCTCCCACCAAGTGCTTACATCATCGGAATCGGAAGAGGGTGTCAGTTTACTCAAGAATGAATTCAAGCCTTCAGATGAGGTACGAAAGAAATTCCATCAATTAATCACAGACGACGAGCAAACTCTTCGTCATGCCGAACGCGAAATGCACTTTCAGGATCCCATGCAGGACATCGATCCGGAAAATTTCTCCGGTGACTGGCTGGCAACCTTTGCTGTCGTTTCCAATGCCGATTGGGTCGCAGTGGTGCAAGAACAACGAAATGCGGCCCTGAAGCCTGTCGATGAAATGCGGAGTGGACTGGTCGCGCGGGGGGCAGCCGCACTGGCGGTCGCCGCTGCTTTAATCGGGATGTTCTGGTATTTTCTGCGGCGAATTGTCAAAGAGCGCCGAGATACGCGTCGACGTTTCCAACGTCAGGATGGCCCGCATGCAGGCTCATTATCCTCGACCACAACCGGCACCAGCTAAATGTGCTTTCTTAGTGCACTCACCTACAGGACTACTCCCCACACCAAGGACTGACTCTTGTTTGAATTGATTACGGAAAGTCTGGAACCGCATCAGAAGGATCACTTCACACTGATTCCCGGAGAGAGTTATGTCATCGGTCGAGATGAAAGTGCGGACATTGTCATCGATTGGGACAAAGCCATTTCCCGTAAACATGTCCGAATTGATGTCTCCAGCGATTCTCTACAGATGGAACTGCATCCGGATTCGACGAATCCAATTTTTTCAGATGGACGAAGCACCTCAAGCTGTCGATTGAAATCGGGAGACATTTTTGTACTCGGTTCGACCCGGTTCCTTGTCTTGCAGAAATCAGCAGAGACCGGAGAAACCGACGTCCCTCCCTTTCAGGAAATGGCGTTTGATCAACAGGAATTGAAACAGATACGCTTTCGAGATGCGGACAAGCGGCTGGAAGTCCTCGCAAATTTATCCGAGGTCATCCGAGCCAGCCGTACGGAGTCTGATCTTCATAGTCGCCTGGTCAACCTGATTCTCGCCGGCGTTCCCTATGCCGAAGCGGTTGCTATCGTCGAATTGACATCCCAGGGAGAAGTAAAAATCAACCATTGGATTCGCCGCCACGAAACCGCCGGCAGCTTCCGCCCGAGCAGCCGGTTGATTATCGATTCCCTTGCGCAGAAAAAACGATCCATTCTCCACGTTTGGGAAAAACGGGAAGAGCCCGATAGTGGTTACACGGCCGTCGCCGAATTGGACTGGGCCTTTTGCACCCCTGTGGAATGGGAACAGTCTCCCAGGTGGGGACTTTATCTGGCAGGTCAAAGAGAATATCAATTAGCCGAAGGCTTACCCCACGGACAACTCGTTGTGGAAACGTCCCAGTTAAAAGCGGACGTCAAGTTCGTCGAAATTGTCTCTCAGATCCTGAATTCCGTGCAGAGGACAACCCGTCTGGAACGTCAACAGGCTGGCTTCCGCCAATTCTTCGCCCCTCCCATTCTGGCTGCTTTAGGAGACAACCCGAATACGGATCTACTCGAACCACGAGAATGTGACGTAACCGTTCTGTTTTGTGATTTGCGCGGTTTCAGTCAGCGAGCGGAAGAAGCCTCGGGAGATTTGATTGGACTGCTGGACCGGGTCAGTAAGGCGCTCGGGGTCATGACTTCACAAATCCTGGAACATGGAGGGGTCACGGGCGATTTCCAGGGAGACGCAGCGCTGGGTTTCTGGGGGTGGCCGTTTGCTTCTCCCACCTCAGTGAAACAGGCCTGCCTTGCGGCCTTGGCAATTCGATCTGAATTCGCCCGTATTCAGTCGCATAAAGATCACCCCCTCTCCCAGTTCCAGATGGGAATCGGAATCGCTCATGGTCGCGCGGTTGCCGGCAAAATCGGCACCACGGAACAGGTTAAAGTGACCGTATTCGGACCGGTGGTGAACCTGGCCAGCCGGTTGGAAGGGATGACGAAAATCATGCGGGTTCCAATTCTCGTCGATGAAACGATTTCGAAACTGGTCAAGCAGCAGGTCTCTCCTACCGAAGCCCGTCTTCGAAAATTAGGGCGGGTGCTTCCCTACGGATTTGAAAAACCGCTGATGGTCAGTGAATTGTTGCCTCCCGCCTCTGTCGAAGGGACATTGACCGACGAACAGGTAAATGATTACGAACAAGGTGTGGAACGGTTCCTGGAGGGAGACTGGGAAACCGCCTACCAACTGTTACACGGCATGCCAGCCACAGACCGCGCCCAGGATTTTCTCAACCTGATCATTGCTCAACATAATCGCTCCGCCCCGGAAAACTGGCCCGGATATATCGCGATGGAACGGAAATAGGCACACCCTCTCTTTCTCCGTATACGCCGCGATAGTTCAACTGAATACCGATCAAACTCCGCTGTAATGTGTTTCTGACCGGCGACATCCTCTCTGTTTAGCAGAGTAATAGCAATTTTGCTTTTTGCACCAATGAAACCGATTGCGCATTTAATTCGGTTTGCATCTCGTTGCTTCGATCCCACGACTGTAGCTGCACGGCAACAAAGCATAATTTGATGTTGCCAGAAATCACCAAGTTAGCACTCAAAAGATGCTCTCCAAAATCAACCTGCCGTTGTAATCGTTACAAACGGGGTGTGGTTTTTCGGAAGCACAAACCCTCACTTCGCAATTTGGTCAAGTTGGTGGATTGTGTCGTACATTTAAGATGGACAACGACCATAGATGGGGTCCGAAGTATCGATTGTAACGATTTCTCTGACAGCTATTACGTCTGGACGAGCAATCGTGCCTGGAACGAATTCCCATCAGACAGATATCGGATTCGTTTCTACGGACTCATCGTAGCGAGACCCTCCTTTTTCGAGACATCCAGTCTCCCATTGTTGATGCAAATTCTGGAAAGTGATTCCGAATGGAAAACCAGACGATGAACACCGAAGCTCCTCAACCGGAAGCTCTTCCCATATTGAGATATTTACTCATCGGGGGAAAGGCTGTGATTTCGCATTGGCGAACCGTCGTGGTCGTGTTTATAGCCACCTTTATTCTGACGCAGGCAATCTCGATGGTCTTACCACGGAAATATGCCTCCGAAGCCAAACTATTCGTAAAAGTGGGTAAGGAAAGCATCGGGGTCGATCCGACCGCCACCACAGGAACCACGTTGCCGATCTATGAATCTCGCGAAGCGGAAATCCGCTCCATCATGGAGATCATCACCAGCCGCGCCGTTCTAGAGCGGGTGATCGATAAAGTCGGTCCCCAGGTGATTCTGGGCAGCTCTCCCACCCGCAATGCTCGTGAGAAGGCGATCACTCAATTATCGAGTGCCGTCTCTGTCGACCGTGGTACAAAATCAAGTGTGATCACTCTGAGTATGAAAGAGGGTTCGCCCGAAGATGCTCAGTATCTGCTTCGAGTTTTCCTCGAACAATTTCGCGATCTGCATATGGAAGCCAACAGCACCGAGGGTTCTTATGAGTTTTTTGTGCAGCAAAGCAAACTGGTTGAAGAAGAATACGAAGCCGCGAATCAGAAACTACAAGCGGCCAAAAACTCACTAGGGGTGACATCGCTGGTAGACAAACGGAAAGTCTTTGAAGCCAAAGAAACCGAACTTCAAAAAGATCGTCAGATCACCGAAGCCAATCTGGCCAAAGTCGAAGCAGAAATCCGGGGTTATCGCAAAGCCATTGAGGAGATTCCAGAACGTCTCAAAACATTACAACGGGACATTCCGAATATCTCAATGGACCCAACCATCAAGTTGCGGGACGAACTTCTGATCCAGCGTGAGGAACTGTTAACCAAGTTCACCGAAAATAACCCTCGGGTAAAAACGCTGGACAAGAAAATTGCTGAAGCGGAAAAAGTCCTGTCTCAATCCGAAGAAAAACGGGCAGAGCTGAACGAAGATACGAACCCGACTTATCTCAAACTGATGGAAGAATTGAAGAAAAGCGAAGCGACTGCAATCGGTCTACGTGCCCGTCAGGCTCGTCTGGAAGAACTGTTCACACAACTTCAAAGCGAACTTGAGAATTTGAATGCCCACGAAGGTGAAATTTCCAGCTTGACGAAACTGTCCGATGTTCTGCTGGAAAAACTGTATTCCTATAACAGCAAAAAAGAAGAAGCCCGTATTAACCGGGAACTTCGAGCCCAGAACATTTCCAACGTGAACGTGTTCCAGGAACCGACATTTGTTGAAAAGCCGGTCAGTCCGCGTCAATCACTCATTCTGGTCGCGGGCTTCCTGTTCTCGCTATTGAGCGCCATTGCCGTTCCTCTATTGATGGAACACACCCAATTTACGCACATGCTGCCAGAAATTTCATTGAAAGAATACGCTGGCAAATTGGCGAAAACGACCTAAACCGAATTTCCCCTCGTCTCTTTTGGCCTGCTCAGGCCTCTATATCAGCAAAGACCTTTCTGTTAGAGCCTCGACCTATGATTTTCGGAAAACTGACACACTGGTTATCTTCCTACCTGGCCTCAAACCATGATTTCTACCGGTACATTCAGCCCGCAGACCGTTTTCGGGAGATTGTTGACCGGGAACGGAAACGGGCCGACCGGGGAAAGTACAGCTTTGTTCTGATTGTCTACTGGGTTAAAGATCCGGACAAACGGCAAACCGTATTTCATCGGCTGAACTTCATTCTTGAAAAGAGATTGCGGGCAACCGACGTCGCCGGATTTGTTGGCCGGAACCGGGTTGGCTTGCTGTTAAGCGATGCTTCAATGAAAGTTGGACAACAGGTCGCGGAACAGATTTTCGATATGTGCGGCGAAGAAGCTCCCAGTTGCTACGACATTTACGAATATCCGATCAATTACCACGAGCAAGTCTTCTCTGATCACGATTCGGCTGACAGTTCCACACCAGAGAAAAAAGAAGAACGACCTGAAAAAGAAAAGGCGATGAGTGACAGCGCCCAGTTCTTTGAACAGGTAGACTTTGAATCAAAACCATGTCCGGTTTCAATTACGAATCATGAATGTGAAACAGTAAAACCTCAATTGAACACAGTGATGTTCCAACGGCAGATGCCCATCTGGAAACGAACGATTGACGTGGTTGGTTCCGGTATCGGCCTGTTGCTCATTTCTCCGGTACTCCTGATCACCGCCATTGCCATCAAAGTGACATCCAAAGGTCCCGTTTTTTTTACACAGATGCGAGCTGGCCTCGGAGGACGTCCGTTCAAGATGTATAAATTCCGCACGATGGTTGTCGATGCGGAAGAACAAAAAGCCAAGTTACGCCATCTCTCTGAACAAGATGGTCCCGCATTCAAATTGAAACATGACCCACGAATTCTTCCCATCGGAGGTTTTCTGCGGAAATCCTGCATCGACGAACTTCCGCAATTGTTGAATGTTTTTAAGGGAGACATGTCTCTCGTCGGTCCACGTCCACTTCCTTTGGAAGAAGCGGCCCAGATTCAAGGATGGCAGAATCGAAGACTTGATGTCACTCCAGGGCTGACCTGCATCTGGCAGGTTGAGGGCAAATCAGCCGTGACCTTTACCGAATGGATGCGGATGGATATCCGCTATATACGTGCCCGAAACTTCGCCCAGGATATCATTCTCGTATTCCGGACTATTGTCGCTGTTGTTCTCCACCGCGCATCACATTGAGAATAAACCAATCTACTGGAAATAATGCATGAACTGGTCATCATTTAAGCAAGCAAATTTGAGTCTAACCGGTTTGAATTCTTCCAAAATCGGTCTGGAACGACTGGCGCTCTCTCGTTACGAAGAGATCTGCGACCGAATCAATGACTTCGTTGACAGTCATCACGATTCCGGTTGGAAGCGCCGCATCAAAAAAGGGCTTGATAAATGCATTTTGCGGGGATGTAAACCCATTTCGCGCATGCTTACTTCAGGCGATACAAGCAGCTTCGGAATCCTGATGTATCATCGAGTTACTCCCCGGTTACCTGACTTGGCGGAACCGACCTGGAATGTGACTCCAGAACAATTTGAGGAACAGCTAAAGGGCTTGCTGGAACTTGGATTCACTCCTGTTCCACTCTCTCTGGCGGTTCAGAAGCATCAACTCGGACTTGATTTGCCTTCCAACTCTTTCGTCGTCACCTTCGACGATGGGTATGCCAACAACTATCTCCATGCGTTACCAGTACTGGAGAAACTGGACATTCCCGCCACGATTTTTCTGGCAACGGCCTACATTGATGAGCAGGTCCCCTTTCCCAGTGACGACTGGTCCTGTACGGGTGAAGCAGATCCCGTTGCCTGGCGACCATTAACTTTGGAAGAGGCCCATCAGCTTAATCAACATTCATTGATTGAACTCGGAACCCACACGCATACGCATGATGATTTCCGTGGGCGCCCTCAAGAATTCCAACGGGATCTGGAAATCTCTCTGGAATTCATGAAACGGGAATTTGACATTGTACACCCGACTTTCGCATTTCCATTTGGCGTTCGCCGATTTGGTTTTTCAAGCGACGAATTAATTCGAGCTGCAAAACAAACGCATGTACGCTCCAGTCTTTCCACAGAAAATCAACTCGCCCATCTACGCCAGTCTCCCTATTACTGGGGACGATTCACTGCCAATCAGGCGGATGATGCCCAGACACTCGCCGTCAAGCTGAGTGGATGGTACAGCCGTATTAAAGATGGAATGCGGCGTCTGGCTCATCGATAACACTCAACGGACAATTCTGAAGCGCACTTACATTCTAGATTGTCTCCCCTCACAGTAATTCACGATTGCCCAAACAGAAAAGTACCCAGACAGAATGGAACCTGTTGAGACAACATCTGCACCGCTGGTTAATCCAGCATCGGACCGACCGCGCTGGAATTACGCGCCGGGGCGGTTGCGAAAACTGATTGGTAATCGAGATGCCCTTAAGAGCTTGATGAGCCTGTTCGATCAGGGATTGGTCAGTGGAACCAATTTTCTGACAATGGTCATCATCGGTCGTACCTGCCTGGCTGAAGAGCTAGGTGTATTTCATCTATTGATGACCATCATTCTGATGTCTTTCCTATTTCAGGATGCACTCACCTCTGCTCCGTATCGTATCTATCTGCAAAAGAAAAATCCTGAGGATCGGCTCGCTTATACCGGTTCACTGTTTGTACATCAGTTGTTCGTTTGCGGGCTGGTGATGGCATTACTGATTGGACTGTATCTAGCCAGCCTGGCCGGATTCCTCATGGAAAGTATTCAGGAACCGCTCATTCCTTTATTTGGACTGATTCCCTTTATTTTGACTCGGGAATTCCTGCGACGCGTTTCATTCGCTCACTTACAGTTTGAATATGCCATTCTGATTGACGCCCTGGTCAGCAGCTTGCAACTGACCACTTTAATCATCCTCGCCTTTCAACATCAATTGACAGTCAGCATCGCTTACATAGTGATTGGTTGCGCTTGCCTGATCTCTGTTTGCCTGTGGTTCTTCCTCAATCCAGTAGAACGGACTTATATCTTCAAGCTTGTGAAACCACACTGGATGGAAAACTGGAGTTTCGGGCGCTGGAGCGTGGGTAGCCTGATGGTTGCCAATATGCCTGGTGTTCTGCTGCTGCCCTGGATGCTCGCCTTGAAAGAAGGAGAGCAATCCATCGGGATTTTGGCCGCCTGTTTCACCATTATCGGGGTTGCCAACGTCTTCCTCAACGGAGTTGAAAATCTGTTAGGCCCCCGCAGTGCACATGCACTCCATACGGGTGGTAAATCAGAATTAAAGCAGGTCATCAGTCGAGCCACGGTGATGATGACGATCAGCATATCATTATTCTCACTAATGCTAATCCTCGCTGGAAAAATAATTGCCCTGACACTCTACGGAGATGATTACGCAGAGTTCGGCAACCTGATGGGCTGGATTATTTCCATTCTCAGTCTGCATGTTCTCGCTGGAGCGATCGGAATGGCACCCGGAAACGGATTGTGGGCTCTGGAGCGACCGAATGATAACTTCTACGCCTCCTTCATGGTGATGATCGTGACTTTCCTCATTTCGATTGTACTGGTCTACGTCGTCGAATTAGGTCCACTGGGAATCGCAATAGGAACAGCCTCGGGAACCGCAGCCGGTACGGTTCTGCGCTGGGTCTTCTTTGCACGAGCTTACGCTAAAGCTCCCGCAGTGCTGGAACACCCCGAACCCGTTCTGGCCAGCTAAGGAGGGGAACGCCATGCTGAATACTCCACAAAACCATACCCTCACTTCTCCCGATACGGACAACCGCAATCGTGGATTGATTCTATTCCTCATCGGTCTGTTGGGGGTTGTCTTCTTTTATAAAGATCACAACCTCTTTTTGAGCTTGAATGAATTCTGGACCGGCTGGGAAGAGGGAGACAATCTCGCTTCCGGGGGAAACGCACTTAAGGGGCTGGCTCTAAGTTCCTTCTGGTTCGTCGGAGTCTATTTGATTTTTCTCAGACCGGGCGGAGCGCGACTGCAACTGGACAGTTCCCTCGGTTTTTTAATGCTGTTTTATGTCCTGTGGTGCACGATGAGCGTTCTGTGGGCAGAAGCTCGTGGAATGACATTACGCCAATTGGCGGTCTTGTACTTTATGGTGACATGTGGCATTGGGATTGCCCGGCACCTCCGAATCAGGGACATCGCCCTGATCGCGTTTATCATTTTCGGAAGCTTCGCTCTGATCGGTCTGCTGTTGGAATTAGCCCTGGGTACCTTCCGGCCCTGGCAAGAGGGATATCGATTTGCCGGAACTGTTCACCCGAACGCACAGGGAGCCGCTCTTTGCGTGTTTGGACTCTCCGGAATTTGTCTCCTGAAAAGTGGAGTCCGTCGACGAAAGCTCGTGATGACCGCCCTCATCTGTGGAATCGGTCTCTTGTTGTTGACAAAATCGCGTACTTCAACCGGTGGTTTTCTATTTGGAGCATCCGCGCTCTGGCTGGTTCAATCGAGCCGTGCCTTTAAGCTCTTCTCAACCCTCGGTATCTGTTGGCTGCTGTTAATCGGTCTACTCGGCCTGTTGTTCATGGGTATCGACCCCATGCATGATTTGCAGGAAGTCGTCCTGATGGGCCGTGGTGAAGAATCAGAAGCGTTAACCGGCCGTCTCCCGATTTGGATTGAAATGACGAACTACATCAATCAACGATTTTGGACTGGATATGGTTATCAGTCATTCTGGCACCCCGACAAAATCGAAGTCCTTTCGGAAGAATTGAACTGGACCTTCCGGGAATCTCACTCCTCATTCATCGATGGCATGTTGACGATCGGCTTTATCGGAACAGCCTCCTTATTTCTTGTCGCCTTCAAAGGCTTTCTGGAAGCACGACGGAAATTCGTCGCCACAGCCGACCCAGGATATGCCTTCGTCATCGGTTTACTGGCATTCGGTCTGGTTAATGCCTTTATGGAATCCGGCATGATTGCGACCTCACTCGATACACTTCTGCTGGGCACTTGTCTGGCGAGAATTGCCTTTTGGGAACGATCGGCCCCGGCAACCCGATCACTGACCTCTCAGATGAATATCCACACGATGCTTGAATCCATGATCCCTGCAAATCCCTCTGAATACGCTCGTGAAGGAGGTAAAGGATGATCCGCACACCTGATTCTTCCAAACCTGAGAATAACATCACCCAGCAACATATCAGAGAACTGGCTTCCCTGAATTATCAACCTGCTGCTGAACCCCGTTTCAGCTTCGACAATGAAATTGAATTTCGAATTTGCGGTCCTGATGAATTAACTCCAACCGAATTGAGACGCTGGGAAGAAATTCAGGAACAGAACCCTGACCTGGACAGTCCTTTTTTCCGGCCAGAATATACCAAGCTGGTCTCCATTGTCCGCAAGGATATGGATGTCGTGATTATCGAGCAGGGTGGGAAAATTGTCGGTTTCTTTCCCTTCCATCGCGATCCCTACAACATTGGACGCCCAGTCGGTTATCCATTGAATGACTTCCAGGGAATCGTTGTTGAAAAAGGAGTTCAAATCGATGAACTGGAACTGCTCGAAGCAGCCTCGCTCAAAGCGTGGAAGTTCGATCATGGTCTCGCTGTTCAGCAGGAATTACTTCGAAACGGCTACAGTCACTGCGGTTCTGCTTATCTTGATTTGAGCGGCGGTTACGAAGCGTATAAAGCCGAACGTAAAAAATCAGGCTCGTCGATAATCAAGCAAATCTCCCGTAAAGGACGCAACCTGGAACGGGACATTGGTCCCCTCCGATTTGTGCCACATACAGACGATCCATCCGTATTCGAGACTTTACTGGAATGGAAACGGGAACAATATTTACGAACCAACAAGACCGATACATTCAAGTTTCGCTGGCCGCGGGAGTTGTTGGAACTCATTTTGAAACAGCAGACGGAAAAGTTCCAAGG
>JAGQQC010000379.1 GCA_020426395.1 Planctomycetaceae bacterium | reverse complement strand
AATTAATTTGTTGTTGGTAAGGACGCCAAATCCGGAACCAAAGCCAACCTGAAACGACTCCCACAAAACCGCACAGCAATAGCAGACGTAGCGAGTAGGAAAATCCGCCAGGGATGATCCATTGATCGAAGATGGAGAAAATAAACAGGTACCCAATCAGAAAGGTAAACAGCGTGATCGTCGAGAGCAGGAGATCGTGCCCTCGTACCTGTTTACGGATCTTCTGCAATTGGAAATCGACGTATTCCTCGAAGTCGACATATTGCTGAGTTTCTGATTGAGAAGTGGTAGCCATCCGAATCCCAAACGAGCAGCGAAGCTTCGTCTTCTAGGGTTGTGGAAATATGTTCATGTTCAGTGGGTCGTGAGATACATCTATTCTATTTAGACGACGTCAGTCGGGCCAATGTTTCCTCAAATTTTGGCTCTCGGAAAGGTTTCCCGGTTTTCCAGCCCTGGCTGGAGCCCCCAAGCCAAACAACCGGCAGGATACATTCAATCCAACCTAGAAATGGAACTTCAATCAAACCAGCCCTCTCATTTTTCGAATAGTCCATTCACTGGAGATCAGGCCGACAAAAAGGAGTAGGAACCACCAGTTATCCCAGAGACGAATGACTTCCGGATCCCGTGTTTCCTGTTGGATTCGCTCCAGTCGCTCGAGAAATGATTCCAGTTCCTCTGGTTCCACGAAGGAACCGCCAGTTGCGGAAGCGATTTGTTGTAACATTCCCGGATCAGCGGCGGGGTTATCAAGTTCCAGATCAGTCTGTTCGACTTGAAAACGTCCCCAGGCATGATATCCGACGGGGCGATTATTTCTCAAAGCCTGTACCTGGACCCAATAATCTCCCGGCTCGTTCGTCTCCTGAAAATCAGCGAGAAAGCGATTTCCCTGGGTTCGCGGAGTGACTTCGACCATCTCACCGTTGGGGCGTTTGACGGTCACTTTGAACTCGATGTTTTCAGTGAGTGGTTTTCCTTCTTCATCGCGTGCGCCAAATTGAAAGTTCGCTTGCTGACCGGAAGAAAGAATTCGAGGGGTGATTCGGACCCAGACTGGCTGGTCTGTATCTTCCTCTTTATGAGCTAGCCAGAGCACAAGTTGCTGCCAGAACCGTTGGGCTTCTTCAAAGTGCCCCGCCAGAATCCAGAGATAGGAAGTGTCCCCCGCAAAGGCGAGCACGCGACCAGCTCCATAGTCCTGACTGATCAGCAGCGGATGATTCTGCCCGTCCACCGCCAGGATCTCAGCGAAATTATTTTTTGGCAGAATTTTGTTGGCCCCATTCAACGGGGGGAGGGCTTGCCAGGCTGACATTGTTTCGCCGCCCAATTGCATCAGGTAATGATACTGGCCAGCCTGGGTGGGAACCATTTTGAGTTCATCAGTGAAATGATTCTCGGTATTTAACTTGGATTCAATCTGTCGTTGGGTGGGGGACATTAACACGGGAAGGACTTCTTCCAGGGGAGTGCCGGCGTAACCTCCTCCTCCAAAACTTTGGAGACCCCCAATCATCATCAGGCCGGCTCCCTCATCGACACGTTCTTTCAGTTTTTCCAAGGCTTCTCGCCCCAGTTGATCAGCAGGAACATCCCCGATGATAAAGACGTCGTATTCTTGCGGTGAGAAAACTTGCGGAGGGATATTCGCGCGACTGATCAGCTTCCCCATCACAACCCAGTAGGTATCGATCTGGATTTTCTCTGCAGAACCGACTGATCGAACCGCCATATTCTCGGCCCGGTGACGATCAATATAGGCAACACGCACTCCTCCCTTGAGGATCGTGATCATGGAGTGTTTGGTGTTGTTATTGGTCTGGATTTCCCCATCCAGTGGTTCTGCTCGAAATGCGAGTTTGTATTCCCCCGGGTATTCTGGAAACCAGCTCAGCTCGGCAGTGACAGTTTCACTCTCTTCGCGAACCTGGATGTCGGCAAAGGGAGTTGCACCCTCCTGGGCCAGGGCAGGAGACATGACACCTGCTTCACCCAGTTTCACTCCGCGACGGTTTTCCACGAGCATTTGGACGCGAATTTTTTTCCCCGCCGCTCCGATAGCACGAATTCGGACCCGGACGGGGACAACTTTTTTCTCGTAACCTACTTGGGAGATCTGTACATCCTGAACGGCGAGATCGGAGACATTATCCGCAAAGCCGGTTGAACCAAACGGGATGGTGTTCACTCTTAGCTGATTGGCCCCCAGTTGCATGGCTTCGGGGAGTGGATCGATGTCGTATGGGGCGACCGCCCGTTGTGCTCCATCGGAAAGGAGAAAGATCGCGCGAATGTCTTTCTGTGAAGCTTCTTTTTTTATCCACTGTAAAGTGGATCCTAGTGAGGTTTGTGTTCCCTCGGTCTGTTCCACACTGATTTCTTCAACAGCTTCCGGTTCGGCAGAGAAATTATAGAGGGAGAGTTTGAGATCTTCCTGATGACTAACCTGGCTGCGAATCTCCTGGAGTGATTCAAGCATGATTTCTCGTCGGCTCAAGCCGCCGACACCATCTTTGAGTCCCATACTCCGCGAGGCATCGGCCAGGACAATCAATTCTCCCGGTTCACTTTCCGTTTCATTCTCCAATGTGAGCCCAGGGCGAAACATCGCAATACTAAGAATGAGTACCGACGCCAGTCGCAAGGTGATGAGCAGTCGCCGGGTAAATGGGGAATGATGCCGCACCCGCGGAGGGTAAGTCCATAAAACCAGCAGGAACGTGGAGACCATAACGATCACCGCGATAGGCAAATTCCAGACTGGTTCAAAGGAGAGGGACATACGGGCCTTGAGGCAATTTTAAGGTGTGGGTAAGTATTCTGATCTATTGGGAAATGATGGGGGTTTGCTCATGATCATAAAACCGGTTGGCAATGAAATGTTCTCCCCAGAAAAATGCGAAGAGCAGGCTGAGCACGATCGGGAACATCTCCTGTCCAATTCGCCCGAGACCAACTTGACGGGTTAACTCATCGGTGGATCGTGAAACCTGGTAGCGGCCTGCTCCCAGTAGATTGTCAAGTTCTTCCAGGCTGATGGGCTTGAGGTCGCTTTCGGCGTCATCCACGTTAAGGCTGTATTGAAAAAAGGGATCGGTTGACGTTTTCTTTTTCAGAATCTGGTATTGCCCAATCGCTTCGGAATTTTGAACCATCAAGAGTCCGTTTTCCCGATCTTGTTCCAGGGGAAGTTGTTTCAAGTTTGGTAACCGAAGGAGAAAATTTCCCGCTTTATCGTCACCAGAGAGCGAAACCACCACGGCTTCTCCCGCCAGGTAATTTCGGGAAAGCAAATTTCCGCCGGCAGTGTACTGCATGATTTTTTCAGCCAGGACGAGAAACCATGAAGTCTGGGATAAGTTCCCCCAATTGTTTTCCAGAGTGGGGAAATCGATCGACGTGGTTAACATCAGGGAATGCCCCCGTCCCAGCACGCGATCCACGATGGCTGGACGAGGTTGGTTG
This sequence comes from Planctomycetaceae bacterium, assembly GCA_020426395.1. GTDB lineage: Bacteria > Planctomycetota > Planctomycetia > Planctomycetales > Planctomycetaceae > Polystyrenella. The sequence goes on along the minus strand of JAGQQC010000379.1, from coordinate 1,268 downwards.
AATGTGTAATTGCTGATCACATTGGCTGCCGGGTGAGGTGTCACAGACCAGCACCAGTTAATCCGCGCATCGGGCAAATCGCCGAAGCCTCCAAAGATATCAAACGGTTTTAATAACGGATGATTCTTGCTTGATTCAAAATCGATCGATTCCGGGGGGCTGAACTTGATAAATCCTTTCAGGTTGGCGGGCAATACGGACATGGCCGCTTCAGTCGTATAGGCGACGGAATCGATCCGAGTATTTCCGACCACCACAAAGAGCCCCCCGCCATTGGAAACATATCTTTCCAGTTTTGACCAGAGGATTTCTCTAGGATGTTCGATGCTGATCAGGCAGACGTTGTCGTAAGCTTGAAGTTGATCCATGTCCATATCAAGTAAAGCTTCCTGCCGGACAAGGTCGCAGCGAAAGGGAGCTTTATTGTTTCTTCGCCAGGAGGGGGGAGCGAGAACATCTTGCAGTATTTGCCCTCCCTGGGAAACGTCGTGTACGATGAGTACCTTGGGAGGCAAACGCCGATGGACTGTAAAATATCGGCGATTGTCAAACGTCATGGCGTCTGTAGAACTGAGTCGAATTTCCCCCTGAATGGATTGCGTCCAATTAGACGACTTGTCTGCGGGATTTGATGCCCCTTCTTCCGGAAGAAACGAAAGTTCAACGGCTTGAGGTGTATCGGCATTTAGTTCTACTTCTTGAACCGTGCGGCGGATCATGTCGCCCGCACGATTTTCTGTATAGAGTTCAATTTGTCGTTTGAGTTCTGATTGCCCGGTGGCTTCGACATTCACGGACATCGTGATTGGTTGATTTTCTAGAAACTCTTCCCGGTTCAAGCGAATGTTGGAGAGAGTGACGTTTTTCGGTTCTTCCTTGCTGACATCAATCAGGTAGAGCTGCACGAATTCCAGGCGTTCGAGTTCTTTCTTCAGATATTGTTGTTCGGCCAAATCCCATGCATTTCGAGAAAGATCCGTGAAGAGATAAACTTCGCGGATGTAGCGATCGACGATGTCGCCGGACGTTTCGTTTTGTTCCGTTCCGATTCGTTCCCGATCCTGTTCCTGAAATGAGAGCGCATCCCAGATGCGGCTGTTGAGCTTGACGGTGCTCGGGGTCAGTTCGAGTGCAAACATCCGTTCGCGGGCCGTTGTTTTATCGATGTTAAACAGGATGGGCGCTTGATCCTGGTTGGTGGCGATTGCGACCCGGCTTCCCGAGGGCATTTGATCAAGGTGCCGGGAAGCAATATCGCGCGCGACGTC
>JAGQQC010000378.1 GCA_020426395.1 Planctomycetaceae bacterium | reverse complement strand
ACCCCGTTCCAGGTCGATCTGGGTCACATCCCCCGTCACCACAATCTTCGAATTATGCCCCATCCGGGTCAGAAACATTTTCATCTGGGTACAAGTCGTGTTCTGCCCTTCATCCAGAATGATGAAGGTATCATTGAGCGTTCGCCCCCGCATAAACGCGAGCGGAATAATCTCAATGATGTCATTTTCCATATAACGTTTGACCTGTTCAAAATCGAGCAGATCATGCATGGCATCCAGCAACGGACGAAGATACGGATTCACTTTGGAAAGCAGGTCTCCCGGTAAAAAACCAAGCCGTTCTCCCGCTTCAACAGCGGGCCGCACCAGCACAATTTTTCGAACTTTTTCTTCCCTGAGCGCGTTTACGGCCAGCGCCGCCGCCAGGAACGTTTTTCCACAACCGGCTGGGCCTGTGCAAAAAATCATGTCATGATTTTGGATCGCGTTAACGTACACCACCTGTCCAGGAGTTCGAGGTTTAATACGCTTCAGGCTTTCGTGGAGCGGTGCGGAGTGCTTGGCTCCATTCTTTTCGGACAGTGTCTGCTCCTGCTCCCGGTCTGCTCTTTTTTCCCCTGGATTCTGAAGTGCGCGCTCGACTTCTTCATCGCGTAGAAAACCCCGACGATCAATTATTGTTTGCAGTTCCTGAAGAACCTTGATCCCCCGATCGACTTGGGCATTTTGTCCCTGCAAACGAATCTCATCTCCCCGCAAATAGATATCAATCCCGATATTGTCTCGGATCTGCCTCAAATACCGATCCTGATTACCAAATAACGCCCGAACAGTGTCCGTGTTGGTTACCGGTATTGTCGCTTCTGTCATACAAATTCCTTGATAATCGATCTGCCGTTAGTTCAGCTTTCAGGCAATCTACACACGAACATGAAAGAAATGGAAGCGTCTTCGCTGACGCTTTCTGGCAAGTTTCCAGCCAGGGAACTTTCATTCAATTTTACCCTGTTAAAATTAGTGAGGCAAAGCCCTTCACTGGTCCAGAACCAGACTTCAAGCGACTTTGCCAATTTAGCCAAAAAACGACTTGTCAGCTTTCCGCGGTGAGCCTTAATAATTTCTCCTGATTTCGAGAAAAAACTTCCCGTTTTGGAGCCTGATTTCTCCATAGACACACACAACATCAACAGGTTCAGTTTTCCCTAAATGGCTCCAGCAGGAGTTTCCCAGAAATCTCTCTGAGTCAAATTATCCGGTCTACAGACGTTAAACTTTCGCCCATTTACCTTTTCTGTTGATCGTCATATTTTCTGTAAGCGTGACATTTTTACGATCACGTTAATCCAGCGAAATCCAAATTGATGGCTCTAAAGTAAGAAGCGTGATCTGCTCGAAACTATAGCTGAGGGCTCCTCGCGCGCAGCCGACCCTTGAATTCATTCGCGCCCACACTTTCCGGTTGTGAATTAGTCACGTTTTGGAATTTCGAAGAAGATTGCCAACCATGTACGAAGAATTTATGGGACTTTCCCAGCGTCCTTTCGTCGCCAGCCCCGATGTGAATATGTATGTCCGAACTGAAGTTCATGAAAAAGCCCTGCGGCAATTGATGTTCGGTATGAATGCCAATCGGGGAATCTCTCTCCTGACGGGGGTAGAAGGAACAGGCAAATCAATCCTGGCTCGTAAATTGATCCAAAATCTGGAAAAAGCCACAATTCCTCTCTATTTCCCCAACTCACATTTCGCAACCCGTCGCGATTTTTACCAGACAATCCTGTTCGAGTTGCGACAACCCTTTGCCGGGTTGGGCCTGCAAGAGTTACGCCTGCAACTCACATCCGTGATGCGTCAGATGGCCCCCCGGCATCGCCCGATCCTGCTCGTAATTGATGAAGCCCATCTGCTCAACGACCGGATTCTGGAAGAAGTCCGCAATTGCCTGAACTTCGTTGTCGAAGGGGACAGTGTCTTCCGGACCCTGTTGGTTGGTCATTCGGAACTTGAAGAACGGCTGGCTCATCCCGATCTCTCTGCCGTGAATAATCGTATTGGTGCCCAGGCGATGTTGCCTAATTTAAGTCGGGCTCAGTCCGTTCAATACATCTCCCAACGTTTGCAACTGGCTCATGGCAAACCGGAAACGATTTTCAATACTGATGCCATCTTTGCCATCGCCGAAGCAGCAGACGGTTCTCCCCGTGCAATTAACCAACTTTGTGACCATGCCCTCATGTTGGCGATGGCTCGTGGAATTCGCCCGGTCGATCTGGAGACTGTCCTTGATTCGCTGGAAGAGCTACAAACTCTCCCGCTGCATTGGCGAACTCCTTCAGTGCAGAATTTGGCCGGATCAGAGGGGACTTCCTCCCCGGTCCGTTCGGATAAACCCGCCTATGAAAAATTTCAGACTCAAAGCAGCCCCCAGGCTGGAGCCAGTATCGAAGTCGGAAGCGCGTGGGATGAAGAGCCGGAGGAAACGTCCTCGGTGATAGAAATTGGCATGGAGGATACTTCTCACTCATCCGTTTTTGCGGAGGAGGATCTTCTGGAAGAAGTTCTCGAGGAGCACCTGGATGCCGAGTTCGACTTGGAAGACGAGTTCAATTTGGAAGACGAAGAAATTGACCCCGTTCTGGATGCCCGTCTCACTAAACTTTCCGACCGAGAAATTCAACAGGACGCCCTGGCTGAGGTCTGCCTGCTGAATGATGTGCTGAATGTTCAACTCAAAGATGAGCCTGAAGTGACAGCCGCAGAACGGCGGATTATTGCTTCATCATCTCCTCGGAAACCGAACTCGGAAACTCCAACTTCTGCCGGAGTTCAACCCAGCTCGGAAGTGATCATGGACCGCTATGCCCTGCTGGATGCAGGATTGATCGAGCGTGTGCGTGAATGGGAGAATTCCAGCCAGTCGACCGAGCCAGCTCTTGCCACCCCTAACAAAATCAATAACGAAACGGAGGAGGATGTTTACCCTCTGCTCGAAGAAGACCGGGATCCCAATACGATTTCGGCTGAAGGACGGCAGGAGGTGCATCTGGGTTCGATTTCACTCAACCAAAATCTGACTTCGGAATCCGAAATAAACTCAAACGCTCTTGAGCAATTACGAGAAAAACTTCCGACAGGACATCTGTCATTCAAATTCAACCGACCATCGAAATCGGCCTGATATCCCACCACTGACTGGACCACCTGAAGAAAATACTGCACATTTGGGGAACATAAGCCCCCCTGATTTACCAGTTTGAAACAAACGTGAGTCAACTCTTTATCTACTTCTATCTGAAAATAGGGAGAGGAACCGTTTATCCCCTGCTGGTAAATTTTGGTTTTTGTCTGAAGCTGATACAATAAATAACGTCAAAGAGGCTAAAACCTTGCAGCGCTCACTTCGGCCAGGACCTCACACGCATTCGTGTCAGCATGGCCTCAACATGCTCCACAGGTGTTTAACTCTTAAGGAACAGGCTCATTACTTCTCAAATTTCCAAATCGATGTCACGTCGCCTATCTGATTCAAAACCATTGCCCAAACAGTCCAATTTTCGTGTTGAGAACCCGTTCCACTGGACATTGTACCGTTACTTGGGCGCTCACCTGGGTGAGCATAAGGGACAAGCCGGAGTCCATTTTGGAGTCTGGGCTCCTAATGCGTCCGAAGTCTGCGTGATTTCGGATCGAAATGGTTGGCAAGTTGGAAAAGAAGTCCTTATCCCCAGCGATCGTGGTGTCTGGTCCGGTTTCTTTCCGGGTTACCAGGCTGGAGAAACTTATAAATATGCGATCCGAACTCAATGGGGACAGATTCTGGAAAAATCCGACCCATATGCGTTTGCGGCAGAGCTGCGTCCCAAAACGGCTTCCATCATCAGCGACCTGACGACATATGCCTGGAACGATGCGGACTGGATTAAGAAACGGGATAGCAAAACCTGGATCGATGAACCTGTTGCGACCTACGAAGTCCATCTCGGTTCCTGGCGCGTCCCTACTGATGGCCGGACCTACTACAACTACCGCGAACTGGCTCCCATGCTGGTCGAGTATGTTAAGAAGCTAGGTTACACTCACCTGCAACTGATGCCGGTGAGCGAACATCCGTTCGATGGTTCCTGGGGTTATCAATCAACGGGATACTTCGCCCCGACTAGCCGTTTCGGAACCCCACAAGACTTCATGTATTTCGTCGACTATTGTCACCAACACGAAATCGGTGTCTTAATCGACTGGGTTCCCGCTCACTTCCCTACCGATGCCCATTCGCTCGGTCGTTTCGATGGCACCGCTCTCTACGAACATGACGACCCGCGACAGGGGTTCCACCCCGACTGGAATACCAACATCTTCAACTACGGGCGAGAGGAAGTTCGAAACTTTCTCCTGTCAAGCGCTCACTTCTGGCCCGAACTGTATCATATCGATGGATTACGCGTCGACGCAGTCGCCTCGATGCTGTACCTAGACTACTCCCGTAAAGAGGGAGAATGGATCCCCAACCGTTATGGGGGACGTGAAAACCTGGAAGCGATTGATTTCCTGCGCGAAGTGAACACCAAGCTGCATGCTGACTTCCCCGGTATTATGACCGTCGCAGAAGAATCAACCTCGTTCGGAGGTGTCTCACGTCCTACCTATGATGGCGGTCTAGGGTTCACCATGAAATGGGACATGGGCTGGATGAACGATACGCTGCACTACATGCGGCGCGATCCAATCTATCGCTCTCACCATCAGAACGAACTCAGCTTCCGAATGGTCTATGCCTTCACCGAGAACTTTG
>JAGQQC010000377.1 GCA_020426395.1 Planctomycetaceae bacterium | reverse complement strand
ACTCAGCAGGTTATCAAATCGAAACTTGATACGAAGCATCGGCTTGATCCGCAACAACTTGATCAACTTCTGCATCAACTAAAAGCAGAAGGCGAAACCATCATGGCTGTGGTCGCCTGTAGTTGTGCGACACCGGTCGGCGCCTTCGATCCCCTCGAGGAAATCGCCGCAGTGTGCCAGGAACATCAAGTCTGGTTACATGTGGACGCGGCGCATGGAGGAGCGGCAATCTTCAGCAAGCAACATCGCCATCTACTCAAAGGAATCGAAAAAGCAGACAGCGTAATCTGCGACGCCCACAAGATGATGTTCGTCCCCGCTTTGTGCGCTTTTGTCTTTTACAGAAACAAAGACCACCGCTTTGAAACATTTCAACAAAGTGCCCCTTATCTGTTCGACCCTTCCGCCCCTGGAATGGCCGAGATCGACAGCGGTTTACGTACCATAGAATGTACCAAACGGGCGGTGGCGCTCGGATTATGGGGACTCTGGTCGCTTCTGGGAGAACAGATTTTTGCTGATATGGTGGATGTCACTTTTGAATTGGGACAGATCCTGCATCAGAAACTATCGTCAGCCCCAGATTTTGTCCCTCTGCATCAGCCGGAATGCAACATCGTCGCCTTTCGCCATATACCGGAACCATTACGGGCCGCTTCAAAAGCAGAACTGGGGTCGTTTCAGCGGGAAATAAGACGTCGCTTGATAGAATCGGGCCGATTTTACATCGTTCAAACAGAATTCGAAGGCTACGCGGCATTACGTGTGGCCATTATGAATCCGACCACCACTCCCGAAGACCTCGATCAATTACTGGAGACTCTTCGAGAACTTGGAACCGAATTACTTTCCGAGTAGTTCCTCCATCCATAAACGAAAAAACAGAACGGGGCATATTGTTATGCGCCCGTTCTGATCGTGAATCACTGAATGGATTCTTCCATGCCAGACGCCAAGGGAACACGTCTGCAGGTTATTCTTGAAGAACCATTTTACTTCAAGAAGAAGTCATCCGGTCCCTTGAGTGTGTAATACGGATACCGGATCAAGCTTCCCGGTTGATTACTCGGATACCGAAGGTTGTTGGGTTGTTCGTAACTGAAAGTATGGTGATGGGTGGGATGCCACGGGCTGCGAATGAGCATTCCATCACAACCTCCCTGCTGACAAGCTTCTCCATACATTCCATCTTGAGGACAAGTCGGGCAGGAACCCTCAACATATCCGCCCCCATAATAACCTTGCTGTGAGCTTGTCTGGCGATACAGTGAAACATCGGTACTATGATCCATCTGGGCGGCCATATAAGCAAAGCCAACCTGTTGGACTCCCTGATTATTGGCAGCAGGGCTTTGCGCCCGAATAACAGATTGATTAGTCGCACATCCAGTGCCGATCATCGCCAACCCTAACAGCGCCATTCCGTAGACATAACAAGACTTCATAACTCTCGATTCCCTTGTAGTTACTGCTGTTTTCGTTAGTGAGCGAAACTGGCCAGCCAGGAGGGTTGTCCGTTTCGTCCAAAAGTTGATGGCAGCGAACTTGGACTCGCGAAGCTCCAACTTCTCAAAAATTGAGCCTGCCTCGCACGTTGTTCCGCGCTGCATAATCCTTTATCGGTGACTCTTCGGATTAATTCTTAGAAACAACAGCCCCGATGCGACCGGTTTTACGGTTGCAGCCCATCAACCTTGCAGAATCGATATAATCGCGATAAATTACCAAAACGGGCTGTCTTAAACCGTTCGACAAAACGGCGGAAACACAAAGTGCCCAGACAATCCATATTGCCTATAATCGGACAACGGAGGGTTCCGAGTGTTCATCGCTGCATCCACACACTGTCTAAGCGATATGAGTTTTGCTGATGCGTGTTATCAAATCTCAGAAATGGAGTATGACTGCGTCGAAATCTGGATGGATGAAAACTCCGATCATCTGAAACCTTCGTCGATCGCAGAAGATCCTGAGCGTTTTGTTGCTCAATTCCGGGAAGTCACTCGTCTGACCCCAGTCGCGTTCTCCCTGAATCACGATATCGAGCTCGCCACCCTCATCGAGTTGGCCAAAGCTGCAAAACTACTGAAATTCACTCAGATCACGGTGCCCGCAGCTCCATTGGGGACTCCTTTCAACACGGAAATAGATCGTCTTCGAGCCTTTGTTCAGTCTACGTCCATCGAAGGGATTCAGGTCTCCATCAAAACCGAAATCGGCCATTTAACGGAAGATCCCCGTACCGCAGTCGAGTTGTGTCAGTCTGTCAAAGGGCTCGGTTTAACTCTCGATCCCAGCCACTACATCTGTGGTCCCCACACCGGAAAATCGTATGATATGGTTTTCCCCTATGTGCACCATGTACAGCTTCGGGATACTTCGCCTAAAGAGCTACAAGTCCAAATCGGCTTGGGAGAGGTCGATTACAACCGGCTAATCAGCATGCTTGAAGCTCAGGAGTACAACCTTGCTCTTTCGGTCGATCTGATCCCGGAACTTCTCAAAGATCTGGAACGACCGCTTGAGATGAGAAAAATGCGAATGTTGCTCGATTCACTGCTTTAGACTTCGCTTACTAACATGAATCTGCCTGAATCCGATGCCTGAAGAAATCTTTGACATAGTCAATGAACGGGACGAAGTCATCGGCCAGGCCCCCCGCTCCCAAGTGCATGCCAAAAAGCTATTGCATCGAGCCGTCCATATTTTCGTCTTTAACACGGCTGGCGAATTGCTGATGCAAAAACGGTCCGCCACTAAGGACGAATATCCGAATTGCTACACCTCATCCGCTTCCGGACACGTAAGTGCTGGGGAAACCTACGATGAAACCGCCCCACGTGAACTGGAAGAAGAGCTCGGTCTCCAGGGAAACCTGACCCGGTTAACGAAGATCGTTGGCACGCCTGAAAATGCGCGCGAGCATGCCGTACTTTACCAACTCACCACGGAGGCCACCCCAATCCCGGATCCGGGGGAGATTGAATCTATCTGCTTTCTCCCATTAACCGAAATTGACAATCAGGTAGTCGATCACCCAGAGCATTTTACTCCCCCATTTTTGCAATTGTACAGGTGGTATCGTCAGCAGAATCAACAACCCGATTGAGCCCCAGATCGTCTCCACGAGGGCACATCCACCTTGACCAAAACCGCCGAAATCCTTATTACGACGACTTTTCCGGAAACAATTTGATGGCAGGACGCCATGCGGTTATTACAGCGGTACATTTTGTTTGAACTTCTGCGCGTGTTCGTGCTGCTGCTGAGCGGACTTACGATCATGCTGGTCTTCGTGGGAGTCTTCCGCGAAGCAACCGAGCGAGGACTCGGCCCGCTCCAAGTTCTGCAAATCATGCCCTACATCGTCCCCAGCCTGCTTCCGTTTACGATTCCAGCCACCTTCCTATTAACCGTTTGCGTGGTATACGGACGAATGTCCGGGGATTTGGAAATCACCGCTGCTAAAGCGGCTGGAATTAACGTCCTCTCATTGCTCTGGCCCTCTTTTTTGATGGGGGCAGTGCTCAGTCTGTCTGCCCTGTTGATGACCGATCAGGTGATCCCCTGGGCAATGCACAACATCCAGAAACAAGTGACATTGGCGATGGAGGACATCTTTCTCGACATGCTACGCACCCACGGTAGCTTTCGCGACCAGGACAGGGGCGTTTCAATTACGGTACGCGGTGTTCACGAGAAAACGTTGATTGAGCCCACGATTATCTATGACCCCAATAAAAGCTCTCCGATCACGCTCCAGGCAGCCACCGCCCAGATTTCCTTCGATCTCGACACACGAGAAATCATCCTCACCTTGAAAGAATTGCGAGCGGGTGGGGGACAAGTCAAGCTGTATTGGAATGACTATGAAATCCGTTTTCCGATGCCTGATTCCTCTCAGGATCCCAAACCTCGGCATCTGACGATTCGAGACATCCGCCATAAGTCGGTCGCCATCAATCAGGAATACGTCGAGAATCGAGAATGGCTCGAAATTGAGTCCGCTTTCACTGTCGCCATGGGAGACTTTGATCAGCTCTTTGATCCGGCATTGTCCAACCACGACGCTCAAGCCAAGTTCAATGAAGAGGAGCTACGCAAGCTGGATACCGAGGTCTTTTCCCGGTTTTCCATGTCCAGCTCCTGTCTCTTTTTCGCTTTGTTGGGAGGCCCCTATTCGATCGCCCATGGGCGTAAGCAGTTTCTGACCAACTTTTTTCTCTGTTTCATGCCGGTCCTGCTACTCTATTACCCGGTTTCGATGCTGATGATGACCCTTTCCAAGTCAGGAACGGTCGACCCGGTGTGGGCCATGTGGATCGGCAACCTGCTTCTCCTGCTGGCAGCAATACGAATTATCCGAAAAGTCCTCCAACACTAAATATACATACGATCACATATCGTAGATTCCTTCCACCTGAATTCAGTACAAAAACTGGTGCGACGCTGGAATTTTGAATGGGACTGGGCTATTATTCCCGTTCGCTTGAAATCCGAGGGGCTTTCGATATTCTAAAGTCCCCGATTCTAACCACATACAACTCTTGATACTGACCGTAACGTCAAACTATGCCCAATATTCGATCTGCCAAAAAAGCACTGCGAAAAAACGTCGTACGACGTCTCCGTAATCGCGCCCAGCGAACTTCCTTGCGTAATGTTCTTAAAAGCTGCCGCAAGGCTGCTGAAGGAACCGATCAGGAAGCAACTCAAGCCGCTTTTCGTCTGGCTGTAAAACGCCTCGATCAGGCCGCGGCCAAAAAGCTGATT
>JAGQQC010000376.1 GCA_020426395.1 Planctomycetaceae bacterium | reverse complement strand
TTGGACATCGACTTACAACTCTGATCGCAATATCGAAAGTCGTTCAAAACCCTCTTTAAATCAATCGCTGGAATAGAGTATGCAAACTTCTGACCAACCGATCTGGCAACGCAACCGAACCGGACAAACTTCATTCAAAGAGTTTGTTCTCGCGATGCTACTGTTCGCCAGCCTGGGAGCAATCACCTGGGCGATTCGGGGGACGAATGGTTGGGGAGGAATGGATGGCACGCTGCTTCCCGGTCTCACATGGGGAATTCTCTGGTGGTACCTCTGTTGGCGGAAAGGGATTGATGCCCGGGGAATTCCGCTCTGGCTCGGTCTGGGCATCACGCTCGGCGGTGAACTGGGTTACGGGCAATATGTTAACTGGATTCAGGGGGTGTTTATGGTGGGGGATGAGGTCATCGATATCCCCCGGTGGGTCGGTTATCTCTGGTTCGCAATTTGTGGGATTGGTTGGGCCGCACCGGGGGGAATCGCTCTTGGATGGGCTCTGCGTGGTCGCGTATCGCTGGGGCATTGGCTTGCCCGACTCGTCTTTCCACTGGGAATCGCCATTCTCACGAGAATTTTTATTCTAACCTGTCCCCGGTTTTTCTTTCCATATTGGGAACTCGGTATCTATACCCCTTCCGAAGCTGGCACTATCGACCTGACTGCCGCGGCTAACACACAGTGGACGATGATTCTCTGCTGGATCATAGCGGCGGGGCTGTTCGGCCTGGCTGTTTATATCACCAGGAAGACTCGGCTTCCGCACGTGTTCCCGGTGATCGCGATCATGATCGGCACCGTACTGCTGTTGCCTGTTGCCCAATGGTTGTTCTTTCCGGGTGGTCAGATGGGAATGTTCGACGGGCCGCTCGACAAACATCAAGCGCGAACCGTTTACACCAACTCTCAAAATGCAATCGTCGTGGGTTGGTGGATCGGAGCATTGCTGGTTGCTCTCTTCACGCGTGACCGACAGACACACATGGCCGGAATGATTATCGGCGGCGGGTTCGGAATTCTCTTCCCCCTCTCCACCGTGTGGTGTCATGGTTATGAATTCTCCCCCAACTTCATCGACTGGTGGAAAATGTGGGAACTGAACTCCGGTTTCTACCTGGGCCCCCTGTACGTCGTTGTTCTCTACTGGTCCCTTCGACATCCCCACCCGAGTGAATCACAAACGGAAAAAGAGACTTCCCGATTTCAGCAAATCACAGCGACGGCCTCCCAGGCACTGGGCGCGTTTCTGATCATCTACGTCGCCACACGCGATTACTTTCTGGAAGTCGGTCTGTTACTCGGAGCGTTCTATGTGGCAGCGCTGGGACTGACGCTCATCAACTCCAAGGAAACCCGCTCGCAACGTCAGGCGATCACGTTCGTGTATAGCCTTTTCCTGCTCATTTTCATGCTCACCTGGGGAGCATCGGCTCAAGGAGGAATCGTCCTGGGACTTTATGATGCGGAGGCCGTCGATGACTATCAGTGGCCGTGGGAACGCATTTGGCTGTTTCTCCCGTTTGCTGTACTGATTATTGCCACGACACTTTTCACAATCAGGAAAGCATTGCACGAACCCAACGTGGGGCTGCTCCCTTACTCGGAAGCAAAGCGAGTCAACGCCCGCCTGATCGACCTGATGACCTTCACCGGCGTCGTCGGAGCCATATCAATCTGGCCAGCCAAGATCGGCGTGCTGTACGCCGTGTTCCTGGGTTTGGCAATTTTCGCATTCACACGATTGGATCTGTGCCTCGATCATGTTGATTGCATAGACCAACAAGATTGTTAGACAAACCTGGCTTTTCGATACCCATAACAACGCCAAATCAGACGAACCTTTTCAGGTTTTAACTCTCATAGGTTGATTAATTAAATATTTGCATTACTCCATCAACAAGTAAACCGACCCAATGCACCTCACCCAACCCCACGCACGCAACGAAGCCTCCTTCCGCCAAGCCCTCGGGGAAATGGAGACCGAGCGCGAACGCATCTCCTGGATCTACCTCGGAGAACAGTACGAGGATTTCTATAATACCTCCTTCGCCGATTACGTTGCCCGTGCCCTGCACTTCAATAAGCATCCCCCTGCGGGTTACGTCTGCGGAACGACTTTATGGGCAGTTGAGAATGCGGAAGTCATCGGACGCGTCGGTATCCGCCACGAATTGAACGAGTTCCTCGCCCGGGAAGGTGGGCACATCGGTTACATCGTCCGCCCATCTTTTCGTGGTCAAGGTTTCGGCACGTTAATGCTCAAACAGGCCCTCGAAACCGACCAGGCCCGCACCATCGGCCGGTTACTCGTTACCTGCGATGAGGACAATATGGCCTCGGAGAAAATCATTCTCAAGAACGGCGGTGTGCTGGAGAATATCGTCGAGGTGGGTCCGGACAAACCGCGGAAGAAACGTTTCTGGATTGAGGTGGAGTAATTGACCGCTCCCCTGCACTCACTCCGTCCACACTTCTAAATAATCAAATATCTTCACCTGGCCATCTTCCTCCGCTAAATAAGCCCAGATGTTGAGCCCGGGGGAAGACTCCTTCGTACCCTGAATTGAAAATTCAATCGAACCGCGAAGCAGTTCGGGAGGACCGGGGATTTCCTCCCTGTCGATGTAGTCCTCGTAGGAATCCTGGTCATAAATTAGATGTCTCCTCACTGCACAGCCAGATGCCGGTCCCATTTTTTCCAATTTGGGGCCGAAAAACTGCTCCAGAGATTCTGCGGTCTGTTCCGAACCTGACCAGTGCAGCTTGCGAAACGCTTCCCAATTTCGTTTTTCAAGAGTGGTCCTGAATTCCTGCAGAAAGCCCTCCACTACCGAATCGTTCGTAGCCTCGATCAATTGGTTCTCGCCTGCGGTAGGAGCCGCTTGCTCTGTTGAAGAGCATCCAGCAAGTATCATCATCACGATCAACAGCAAACATACGCGCATGGGAGCCTCCTTAAAACATGTCTTGGCAGAAACAACGCAAGATTATCAGTGCGTAAGATTAAGTTCGATTAAAGAGGCCCGACTGATTTCGAGCATATCGCCGCGGGCAAAGTTCCTCAACTCCAATCAGCATCGAGATGATGAAACCGGAATTTGAACGTAAAAGCACCGTCCCTACTGCCGCGCCCGTCCATAATTCACCGCCCCACTCACTTGGCGGACTTTTCCACTTCCCTGTTCTCCCTGTGGGACCTCTTTCAATCCCGAACTTCCTTTGAACACACCGCTCACGCCCAGTAGCTCCGGATGGGCGGCCACTTTGTCGGAGAAGATCCGCAAGTCACGCAGAGTCGGTTCCAGGTTTTCCAGGAGGACGTTGATCGATTGCGAAGAGCGATCCAGGTGGCGGTAGAGGTCGGGATTGCTCACCAGTTGTTGCAGCGTACCGTCCGACTTGTTGACCATGTGGGAGAAGCGGTTGAGTTCCCCCGTGAGGGAGTTCAGGTTCTTGATTGCACCGTCCAGGTTGAGGGCGATCTGATTGCTCCGCTGGGCGAGTGGTTCGGTCAAAGTCTGCATGTTGGAAAGCGTTCCCTCCGCCTGACCGACAGCGAGGCGGATATGTTTCACCGTTTGTTCCGTTTCGGAGACCAGCTTCGGCATTGATGCCAGCGTGCGACGTAAGTTTTCCTGGTTCTGCGGGTCGGCCAGCGTCACATTCATCGCCTCCAAAGACCGATTCATCTGGCCCATCGTCAACTGAAACTGCTGCAGCGACTCCGATGTCTGCACAATCACTTCGTTGATTTTGTCGTGATTATTATCCAGCAACGAATTCACATTCTTCCCAACAACTTTCCATTCTTCACTCGTCTCGGCAAAGGAACTCAACGTTTTGGTGACGTTTCGTTCGAGGTTATTCACGATCTGCATCGGATCCGTCGCCGAGTGGCCCACCAATACTGCTCCATCCGGTAGAATCGCTTCGGCATTGCCACCAGTCATCTCGATCGTCACGCCTCCTAACAGAGAGCGAACGATTCGGGGTTCGACATTCTCTGCCAGCGGATACTGTTCCGCGATACGCAGAGAAACAGTGACATACCCTTCGCCCGGGATGAGCTTGAGTTCATTGACCTGACCGATCTGAATCCCGTGCCGTTTGACGGGCGTTCCAGGATAAACACCACCGGCGTTTTCAAAATCAACCCGCACGGTGTAATAGGCTTGCCAATACTGTTCCATCTGCCCGAACTTGAAAATCATCAAGCCGATCAATCCGAGTGAAACGATCGTAAACAGCCCCACTCGGAACTGCATCTGTCGTTCGTTCATAATAAAACCTAATAATCAAATCGAATGAAAAGTTGGTAACGATAGATGGATACACATAAACAGAGATTTCGTCGGATCACGCCATTGCGAGTTCCTGTATACGTTCTTCCGCTTCCCCTCGAACAAACTGATAGACGCGCGGATCATCACATTCGTATAACTCCTCGGGGGTTCCCGTAAAAATGACTTGAGGCTCTTCGACTCCCAATCGAACGAGGGGGTAGAGCATCACGACCCGGTCAGCCACCTTGCGAACGGTGCTCATTTCATGCGTAACGACCACGCTCGTCACCTGGTTTCGATCACGGGTGCGGATAATTAGTTGGTTAATAACGTCGGTCATGACCGGATCGAGCCCGGTGGTGGGTTCGTCGTAGAACATCACTTCCGGCGCCAGTGCGAGCGCCCGTGCCAACCCGACCCGTTTCTTCATCCCGCCGGATAGCTCCGCCGGTTTCTTGTCGCAAACGGTCTCAGGCAAACCGACATCCTTAAGACA
>JAGQQC010000375.1 GCA_020426395.1 Planctomycetaceae bacterium | reverse complement strand
CCCCAATCCTTGCAGCGTTCTTTATGTTGACGGGGCTTGCGTCAATTGGCTTCCCCGGCACGATTGGATTTGTCGGCACCGAATTACTGATTGAAGGGGCGGTTAACGTTTACCCACTAGTGGGAATGTTTGTGGTCATCGCTGCGGCGTTGAATGGAATCGCCATTCTGTCGGCCTACTTCCGAATCTTTACTGGTACAAGCATCACAAGTTCAATCACCTTAAAAGCCAGACCCGCCGAACGTGTCGCGGTGCTGGTACTCGCAGCTCTTATTCTGGGTGGAGGCCTTTACCCTCAACCAGGTGTGCATTCCCGCTACCATGCCGCGAGATCTCTCATGACTCGTCGCCTGGATAACCTTCAACAACAAGCCCGAATTACCAATGACTGGGACCAGTTAAGCCAAAAGAATCAACCCACTCCAGAAGAGCCTACTTCCCCTGAAACTACCAAACCTGGTTTTTCCGCCATGATGATGGCTCCTTAGATATCACAATCGAGTGCGTCTTCCTCAATCCATTTCCAACCCCGTTACTGTGTAAAGTCTGAAAATTCAGCGGAACTCTAAATATGTCTAACCATTCAAGTACTGACATTTCCAAACCCAAAGGAAACCTGGCCGGCTTCTCCCGGTATTTCATGAACGACATTGTGTCGGGGTTTATGGTTTTTCTGATCGCTTTACCACTCTGTCTGGGGATTGCCTCTGCAAGCGGATTCCCGCCGATTGCCGGTATCTTCACCGCCATCATCGGAGCGATTGTCACCACATTCATTAGTAACAGTGAATTGACGATTAAAGGCCCCGCAGCTGGATTGATCGTGATTGTTGTTGGTTGCATTGAGGAGTTTGGTGGCAACGGGATGACGGGAGGATGGACCGAAACCGACATGACCGCTTACAAAGCGGCCCTGGCTGTAGGAGTGGCTGCTGCGGTACTGCAAATTCTATTCGGAATTTTCCGAGCTGGGATTTTGGGAGAATTTTTCCCTGTTTCCGCGGTACACGGAATGCTGGCTGCAATCGGGGTCATCATTATCGTCAAACAGATCCCTGTTGCTCTGGGAGTTTCAGCAACTGGCTCCCCCTTTGAAATGATGCAACAGATACCCACTTACTTTACACAAATGAACCCGGCCATTGCCGTCATTGGATTAACTAGCATTGCCATCATGTTTGTATGGCCCCTCGCAGGGAGAAGGGTCGCTGGTCTGAAAAAGATTCCAGCGCCAATTATTGTACTGGGTGTCGCCATCCCTATGGGAATGTTCTTCAACTTAACCCAGGAACACGACTACCTGCTTGGAAACCAGACATATCACCTTGATGATCATTTTCTGGTTAATATGCCAGGCGAAGTTTTTGGCATGATGAAAGATCTGACCTTGCCCGACTTTTCTGCACTGAAGCAACCTTTTGCCTGGAAATGGGTCTTCATGTTCTTCATCATCGGGAGTCTTGAATCACTCTTAAGTGCAAAGGCGGTCGATCTGCTGGATCCGTGGAAGCGGAAAACAAATATGGATCGGGATATGCTGGCCGTTGGAGCCGGAAACTTGTGCGCGTCCTTTGTCGGTGGTCTTCCAATGATTTCCGAGATTGTGCGTTCCCGTGCCAATATTGATAATGGTGCCCGTACCCGGTTCGCCGATTTCTGGCATGGTCTCTTCCTGTTGCTCTGCGTCGCTTTCATTCCGATGGTGCTGCATCTTATTCCGAACGCCGCTCTCGCCGCGATGCTCGTTTATACGGGAACCCGACTTGCTCACCCTACGGAGTTCGTCAACGTCTATCGTATCGGTAAAGAACAACTGGCGATTTTTGTCACCACACTGATTGCTGTACTCGCCACCGACCTGTTGATCGGAATCATCATTGGTATCGTGCTGAAGATGAGTATTCATGTTATCAACGGTGTCCCTCTTAAATCGCTCTTCAAACCTTTTCTCGAAGTGCAAGATGTTGATGAGAACACCAGCTTGATTCTTGCCCATGATTCTGCCGTCTTCAGCAACTGGATTCCGTTCCGTCGACAGATTGAACAACTGGGACTGGTACAACGACGAAATCTCATCATCGATGTCTCCGACACGAATCTGGTTGACCATAGTGTCATGGAAAAACTGGAAGAGATGGAACAGACATTCGAACAGGAAGGTCTGCACTTCGAAGTTCGTGGTCTCGAATCCCTTCAACCGTTCACCGACAACGCTCACGCCGCCCGCAAACGGGGACTGGCAACGGTCAAACGAATTACAGTTGTCTCCGATGAATCACTTAAAGATATGCTGGAAAATGAATTCGTCCGTTGCGGAGCGACCGGCTATACCTCGTTCCCCTGCTCCGGAAGAGGACTCACCCAACTGGTCAACAGGGAAGAACCAAACGATCATCAATACCGAATTGAAGTGATCGTGACGCCCGCTGTCTGTGAAATGATTCTGAATTATTTACGATCAGATGTCCTACCAACAAATCATGTGACGGCCTGCGTGGAAACAGTTCAGGTAGTGAAAGCCACACAATTTGAACCGGTTGCCGAATTGAAAGAAGAACTGGTCACGTCGAATCACTGACGCCTGTTTATAGCGGACCAAGTGTACTTCAAACGTGTTCTTCCGTTTGAATAGGGCCACTCCCGGTAATTGCCGTACTCTGGGAGTGGCCTGTTTTCGTTCCAGCCTAATTCTTTCTATTTTGATCAGTCTCTGGCATTTTTCTGTAAGAGGGATTGAATCCAATTGTTCGTTCTTTGCTAAAATAGAACACCAATCACAATTCTTTTCCTCTGTAGGCATCCTGAAGCATGTCGTCCTCTTCTGCCCGAGTTCTGGACCGCGAAGAATATGTTGAACAAGCCTATTTCTTCAAAAGTTACAGCGAACGGTTAACTGACAACTTACCCGCCCAGGAAATTCTGACCAGCATCAGTGAGGAATTACTGGCGACAACCAATCTGCCCAAAGCGATTGAATTCCTGAAAGGAGAAATTCTCCTCAAAGGAAAAGTCAGTGACGGAATGCAGCGGCTACCGCATTATTTCACCCCGTTTCAAACGTACGTGATGGCCCGAGCTGAAGAAGATAAGTCCCGTTTCGACATCTCCATCGCTCTACACATCCTGCAGCGATTGGCCGAATATATGTCGGAGAACCCCACGCGACCTGGGTTGTTCATTTACCAGTTCGAATGCCTCGCCCGAAATCGTCTGGGGTACGATGCCGGTATGCTCGCCATTGCGGAAGATCCCTTTTTTGATGAAGACTGGAAAAACTGGTTACAACGGATCCGTTTCCAATTAGGCGAACATGACTTCTGCGATTTAATTTACTACCGATCGGAGCAGTATGTCGAAGAACGTCGGCACCGAACGCGGGAGCCCGATTATCAACCGAGCTACAAAATCTTTTTCGGACGCCAGGAAGGCCGCATCGCCAAAGCAAACCAGGGGAAAGATCCGCTCTACATGTTTTCGGCGTTGCAGCGCCAATTGAACTACCCCAAGGTTCCCCGCATTAAACCCAAAAGCAACGCCCCAATTCTCCACCCGGCCGTCGAAATGCGACTGCAGCGTCTGGAGCAACGGTTGCAATTACTCGAATCAGAAGCCAAAGATGAATTCGATCTGAGCCAGTTCTACGTTCAGGGAAATCCGTCCCCGAAAAAGCTCGAAAACGATTAATTTTTTCCAGGGTAGCCCCGAGAACTCTGCGAGATTGTCTGGGCCTCCCTCCTCCCCTGAAATCCCGGCATTTTCCGACTGGTGATTGTCTTGACTGTAGGGAGCGGGTATGGTGGAAGGACGCCCTCGTTCGTCCCGCTTTCTCGTTATCCTGTCCTCGCCTGGAGGTGATCCATGCCCCGCCCGGGAATTTGTTTCTTATCCCTTGTCGCTCTGGTTTTCATCCATTCCCTCTCTCCTCTTCTTGCTGAAGATTGGGCTCAATTCCGGGGGAACAATGCGACTGGCGTTTCGACCGAAAGCACTGATCTTCCGGTTGAATTTTCGATCGAAGATAAAGTTCTCTGGTCGGCAGAAGTCGGTGAAGGAATTGCTTCCCCCATCATCGTCAATAATCTCGTCTACACAACGGCGATGACTGGCGAGCAGGTTTTCAGCGTATTCTGTTTTGAGGGCAAAACGGGTGAAGAGATCTGGCGGCGTGATTTCGAGACGGGTGAGCTACCTCCCATCATGGCGCCAAATAAACAGGCATCATCTACGCCAGTCTGTGATGGCGAACGAGTCTATGTCTATTTCAGCACACTGGGAATGTTCGCATTGAAGGCGGATAACGGAGAAGATGTTTGGGAGCTTCCCGTACAAATGCCCTATTACCTGATGGGTTGGGGAGCAGCACATTCCCCCATCGTGCACGGTGACTTAGTCATCTTCAATCAGGATGACGACCTCTCGCCGTTCCTTATGGCCGTCGACAAACATACGGGATCTCCCGTCTGGCGCACCGAGCGTCCTGATATGCTTGGAGGATATGCTGTTCCGGTTATCTGCGAAACCAACGGACGGACTGAAGTCATCGTCGCGGGAACCGGCAAGCTCAAAGGATATGACTTTAAAGATGGTAAAGAGTTGTGGACCTGCAATACGCTTTTGCGCACTATCATGACTACACCGGTTGTTAAGGACGAGCACATTTACGTTTCCTGTCAAAGCTATGGTGATACCAACCGGGTTCTCAAATTTGCGCTCTTGCAGTGGAAAGATACCAATCAGGACGAGAAGCTGGAAAAATCAGAACTCGAAGAAGCGTTCTGGGAGAAATTCGACAAGGGA
>JAGQQC010000374.1 GCA_020426395.1 Planctomycetaceae bacterium | reverse complement strand
AAAATGCTGAATCGAACAGGATTCGGGCATCTGACTCCGATTCGTTCTGGCTCCTGGCATTTCAGAACGTCGCTCTTCACCGAGTCCGATTTAACCGTCATCCTTCCTGCCATTTTTGATGAGTATTCCGAGAGCATCGAAGCAGAGGAACCGGACGAGTCGGGCGCGTTATACGGTGGAATGGCTCTATGTGATGAAAACGGAGGTGTTCTTATTGAACCAACTTGTTGCGCCGATTTGCGGAACATTAACAGTTGGAATGA
Organism: Planctomycetaceae bacterium; assembly: GCA_020426395.1. Taxonomy (GTDB): domain Bacteria; phylum Planctomycetota; class Planctomycetia; order Planctomycetales; family Planctomycetaceae; genus Polystyrenella. The sequence goes on along the minus strand of JAGQQC010000374.1, from coordinate 4,544 downwards.
AGCCGCCGATTACCGCAAGTCAACTTGGCAACAGGTCTGGATCGGACACCCGTGGGTGTCCGTAAAGTATGAGGAGCCAAGGCTGGTATTCAGCGACTTGCATGAGCACCAGGATCCGGTCGCTCGGTGGTCCATTTGTCCAGAGGATTTACGTTTTGCCATTGACCAGGCTGAAAAAGAGCTTTTTCAGTTCAGCGATAAAATTGGTAACTCTTTGAGAAACATTGAGTATGATGGCGATGTGAATGTTCTGTCAAAAAACCTTGCGGGAGTGGGAGACCTGCGAATTTCGTGAGGATAGATCAACTCGGATATCTGATTCCTCCAATGGACGTTACTAATGTCGAGCGAATTCTCTACTTCATGGGAACCATTTTTATCTACCGGTGTCTCTATCCCATCGAACACGAAAGGAAAAGGTGATGGGACTTGATGCGACTGTGATGTGTACCTGTTTTCAAGAGGGGAAGGCGGAGCCTGCCTTTCCGCGGGAATGGCTTGTCGTTGATGAGGAAGGGTATCTCAACCTGACACCGGAACAGGACAATCCCAGGAACAATTCGTTGCTGAATCATTTTCTGGAGACGGGCTGTCCGCATGCGCGTATGGAATATGCGAGTGAACGGATTTCAAACTGGAGTGGTTACCGGTCGTTTCAGGGAGTCTTGCGAACGTTGGGGATGGAAAAGTTCCCCGTTCTGCAACAGGAGCTGCCGATGAACAACGGCGGGATCACCTTGTCGGAACAATGTACGGTGGCTCTGGAGGAACTGGATCGATTCATGAGTTTCCCACGGACCACCAGTACGCCCGCCTTGTACGAGGGAGAGACAGGAAAACTCCTCTACAAATACATCGAAGATTACGAAGGGGTTTTCATCTGGTCGGGATCGGATCAATCTGAAATGGGAGTTGATCACGACGGATTCTTTGTGCGCGATCGGGAAGGAAATATTCTCTTTCGTTCCCAACGGTTTCTACAACATCACCGAAGTAAACGAGACTGGTTCTTTCGCAAACGGATCCTCTACACCTGGAACGATCTCGACACAGGCAAAGCATACACCACGTCCACGCCTCTCAAATACATGTCTGGAGAGGGTCAAACGAACTCTGAGAAACCGTTTGAATATTACACCGGCGAAGCAGAAGAAACCCCGGATGACTTCGACTACGCCGTAGAACCACTACGGATTGTCTTCAAAGCGGCACTGGTGACGGGGAATCCGGTACGGTGGTGTTGAGTAGCGAAATGATGTTGAAATGGAGAATGTGAATGAACGATGAGCTTCGAGAACAACTTTTGGGGTATTACCTCGAATTTGCAAACAGTGTTCCAATTAAAAACATGGATCCCGATTATGTCCCTAGTGAATTGCGGGAATATATTCCATACGCGGAGTTGTGGGGCGAATCGGACGTTGCTATTCGTGCAAGGTTACTCGCCAAGGCTCCTATCCTTGCGATAAAAGAGCTTGCTGCGATTGGTTACGAAATTGAAGGAAAACTCAGTTTGTGGTCAGCCAGTAGTGAAATTGATTCATCCGGGACATCCAAGGAATTTCTTGCATTTTCCGCAATGAAAATGGCCGCAGAAGAAGCCACACCCGATTGGGAGAGGACACAGTGTACGGTCAAAATTGATTATGCTGGCGGTGATAAGCAAGAATTCCTGTCACAAATCGGTAAACAACTCCATTTCCCTTATTTCTCGTATCCTAAGTGGGAAGGGTTTAATGATTGGTTATCCAGCCTGGACTGGTTCGAACACCATATCATCACCATGGATCATGTTGCGCTGCCCACTTTGTCCGGAGACGATTTAGATATTTATTACAGCATTCTGAAGGATGCCGTCGAGTATTGGCACTTCAGACCAGAACATAAATTAATTCTCCAGTTTGCCCCCGAACTAAATGTGCCTGATGATTTGAGAAATCTGAAAAGTTGAACTCACCTCTCCTTCGACTTTCTCACTTCCTGAGCCTCTTTCCAGATCGGGTCGTAGACTTCCTTGTCGAAGGGAGGGCAGCCGGTGGGATATTGTCCGAGGGGGTGGTCTTTGGTTCTCATCAGATTGGTGCAATAGGAGAAGGTGCGGCAGATTTTTTTGCGGGTCATCTTGCCTTCTTCCTGAAGTGTCTTGGCGAAGTCAGGGTGGGACAACGTTGCCCGCCCCATACCGACGATGGAGACATCGTTCCGAGCGACATTCGCGGCGCCGATGTGCATCGCGAAGTCTTGCAGCCAACTGTAACCGGAACCCATGATGGGAAGATCGGGAACTTCCTGGTGAATTGTTCTCACGATGCGTATATGTCGGCAAACGCCCAAAAGCGGATGTTCGGGGGCATGATACCCATCGACGGGGGGGAACTCAGCGGGACGGACGAGATGCGGGTTCGCGTAAGGATTCCCGCAGGAGATATTCAACAGACTCACTCCCCATTCGCGCAACCATTTCGCGACCTGAATCGGTTCGGTTAAGTCTTCTTCCAGGTGATTGTTCGGATTGGTCCCAAACGAGACCTGAAGGGGTAGTTCGTGTGGATGAGGTTCCCCAATGAAATCGTCCCCCGCCCCCCGATAGGGAATACCATCGTAAGCATTCATGCGAGTCGCGATGGTCAAGTCGGGGTATTCTTCCTTGATTCGCTTCACGAGGTTACGAATCAACCGAGTCCGGTTTTCGAGACTGCCCCCGTAATCCCCCGGACGATTTTTCGAGGCGAGTAATTCTGAAAGCAGATACTTGTGGCATTGTTTCAAGTCAATGAAATCGACGCCAATCTTATAAGCGAGCCCGGCTGCGACGACGTATTGATCCTCGATCCGTTTGAGGTCATCGTCTGTGAGGGTGGGGTATGAATCATCAATCGGTTTGCCGGTTGATTTATCGATGGTAACCTTATCCAGAATCGGATCGCGTGTGGCAATCAGTGGTTTACGACAACTGAACCGACCGGAATGTGTCAGTTGTAAACCAACAACCAAGCCATCCGTTGAACCGAAAGATTCCTGATGCGCCTCCCGGCAGCCTTTCAACATCTGCTCAAGAGCGGAAGCTGTTTTGTCGTTGATCCATAACTGCCGGGGGTTCATGCGTCCTTCATCAGCGATGGCCGTGGCCTCCCCCCAGATCAGCTTCGCTCCCCCTGCCCCGAAACGTCGGTAGCGGCGATAGGTCAATTCATCCGGGAAACCATCCAGGGTTCCGTCGCAGCCTTCCATCGGTTGAATTCCGAGCCGGTTTCCGACGACAAGACCATCCAATGAGAGGGGTTCAAACAACGGAGAGAAGTCATCTGATGAATATAATTCCTGGCCCAGTTCTCTGGCATTTTCTACGACTTGATCGGCAGTTTTGTACTTGAAATAACGGGCCATGTGGGGTCAATCTGTTTGCTGTTCACGATGTTGAGCGAGATAGAAATTTCGAACAGATAGATTCTATCCAGAGCAGCTTGGGGACACAAACGAAGGGGCCAGAACCCTTGTTGAAGATACAGCCAAAAGAAAAACCATTTCCAACAAAGCTTGTGGGAAATGGTTTTTGATGAACTTATTTGTGCTAAGAACTATTAAGCCGCCTTGGCCTGATTCTGGATCGAAAAAGTATTCACCTCGATCTGGTCACGATTCTTCCAGTTCTGTTTGACGTATTTCACGGCGAAATCTCCGCCACCGTATTTGACCAGGCATTTGACAAGTTTGTTATAGTCGCGTTTAACGACGCTGTTGGAAATCCCTTCATGAATTCCTTCGAGGTCAATGAGGGAGAGTGTCCAGGTTCCGTTTCCATTCAGCACTGGAAAATAGTGACCGGTGGAAACTCCCCGCCAGCCATAGCCCCCTTCGTGAATTCGGTTGAGGATCGCCATCATCTGGTCGAGAATCCCTGCCTGGAACTCATCCCCGAGGGATTTCCAGCTCTGGTTTTCGATCATCTGGTAAACGGACTGACGACCGGGGACTTCCCTGGTGATGACTGCGGCCCGGAAGCGATATCCTTTTTGATGAAACAGGGCGAGGCGTTCGGGAACATTCAAGCCCAGTTCCTCAACCGCTGCGATACCTTCCCATTCGCGAATCGGATTCGGTTTTTTATACAAACCGCCCCGAATCTCTGAGAGTCGAGGAATGAGGGGAATTTTTCCCGAGTGCAGTTTGATGTAAACCTGAAAGCTGTTGTGTTTCCGATCTTCCATCCGGGCAGACCAGACAGCACGGCCTGAATGCCGTTGATCAACGTTCTCCCGTTGAGCAAACAGTTGGTCCAGGTCCGCCAGACGATGAGCCTGAAGACGCTCCAGAACTAACGACGAAGCGAACCGTGATTCGAGCTTCCCCGTGACTTTACGAATTTCCTGATTTTCCGGGAGCTCACATCCCTGTAAGGTGCCCACGAAAATTCCTCCTGAATGAACTTGAGCGGTTTAATCTAAGTATGTTTTTTTAGCTAAAAAATTGGTCGATGACAATTACGGATTCTGATTTGATTCTGATTCGGAACGATTCAAGACATAGGGATATTCAGGATTAAA
>JAGQQC010000373.1 GCA_020426395.1 Planctomycetaceae bacterium | reverse complement strand
AAAAAGCAACCCGTTACCATCGACGATGCTTGTATGTTCCTGGCCAAGTTTGCCAACGGTTCCATGGGAACCTTTGAATCGACCCGCTATGCCCGTGGTCGTAAAAACTTCAATACATTCGAATTGAACGGAGCGGACGGCTCGGTTTGCTTCAACCTCGAAGACCCGCATCTGCTCAGTTACTTCGAGTACAAAAACCCAACCACGGGCGATAAAGTCGAAGACCATGTCACTGGCTGGCGCGACATTAATGTCACCAACTTTGAACATCCCTACATGGATCACTGGTGGGTGCCCGGTTGTACCATCGGTTACGAGCATACCTTCACCAACGCCATCGCCGACTTCATTGCTGGCCTCGACAGCGGAAACGGAACCGAACCGACGTTCCGCACAGCGCTGGAAACCCAGAAAGTCTGCGACGCCGTTCTGGAAAGCGCCAAAACAGGAAACTGGGTTGAGATTAACTAGTCTTCATCCCATAAGCTGGTTGCGGCTTTTCTGAAACGTCTGAAACAAGGTTCAACTTAACCTGCCAGAGGGTTTTAGGATTACTTGTAGATGGACGGGAATCCTGTCCCTGCGATTGCCAATCGATGATTTATCTGCTAAACCTGTATGAATGAACCTCGAATCGCTGGATAGGAATAGAAACTGACTTTTCTATAACCCCGGGGGTTACCGCTGAAGTCGCGCTGTCCAGTAATTTATTAAATAGATTCCAATGCCGGTTTGGTCACTGAGACCTGCCGGCTTTGGTTTTTGGTGACGATCAAACTTTGCGAGTGATAAACCAGTCCTAACCACGACTGGTTCAGGAGAATCTAATGGAACGCCAACCCATCAGCCGAGAGGGCTATGAGAAAATCAAAGCGGAAATCAAACAACTCGAAGAAGTCGAGATGCCGTTAATTGCCGAAAAGATTGCCGAAGCCCGGGCGGAGGGGGACCTCAAGGAAAATGCTGAATATCATGGTCAGCGCGAAGCGCAAGGCATGATGCAGGCCAAAATCAATGTGCTGAAGTCACGTCTCTCCAACTGCTACATCGCCAAAAAAGAAGATATGCCCAAAGGGGTTGCGAACTTTGGCTCCATCATCACCGTGAAGAATCTGGATGATGGCGAAATTGAAAAATATGAATTAGTGGGTCCTGGAGAAGAGGATTACACGACCGACCCCATGAAAATTCTCACCAGCAGCCCGCTTGCCCAGGGACTGTCACAGAAAAAGGTCGGTGATCAGGTCGAAGTCGAGACCCCTATGGGTAAATTGCGACTGGAAATCACCCAGATCGACGATTGAGGCCCGGTCCGCGGTCATTTCTCGCGCCCCAAATTGCGAATCCCTGCTCACAAAGCAGAACTGACACTGGAACGGAGGCAGGTGCGCCTCTTAAAATGCATAAGCTCATGTTGATTTGAAGGAGCGCGCTCTCCCCTGCCCAATACAAGCCGCAACAGAAGATGTAATTCCCCCTGGTTCTAAAGGAGCCGTTATGATTCGCTGGCCACTTCCCTTTCTGGTACTGCTATTCGTTACGGCTCTTTTCACTACGCAAGAAGTCTCAGCCCAGAATTGGCCTCAATTTCGTGGCCCGGAAGGGAATGGACATTCCACCGCCAAAAACCTGCCTGTCCAATGGTCGGATACCAAAAACGTGGCTTGGAAAGTCCCCCTGCCAGGAGAAGGCTGGTCTTCTCCAATCATCTGGGAGAATCGCATCTATCTGACGGCGGCTGTCCCTCCGGGTGATCCAACTAGTCGAGACCGATCTTTGCGAGCCCTCTGTTTTGACGTGGAAACGGGTGATGAAATCTGGAATATCGAAGTTTTCCAGCAGACCCAGGACAAGTCGTTCACTATTCACGGCAAGAACAGTCATGCGAGTGGTACTCCGATTACCGATGGTGAGCGGCTCTATATCCATTTTGGCCCGCAGGGAACTGCCTGCCTCACGATGGATGGGGAAGAAATCTGGAAGAATCGGGAGTTGTATTTCGACCCGCGTCATGGAACGGGGGGCTCCCCGATTCTGGTCGACGACATGATTGTCTTTAATTGCGATGGATATGAGACGGCAGAAGTCGTGGCGCTCGATCGGTTCAACGGTCAAATTCGCTGGAGAACGTCTCGCCCTCCGCATGACCACGAACAGAAATTCGCTTTCTGTACTCCCATCCTGATCGAGGTAAACGGCAAAAAGCAAATTTTCAGCCCGGGAGCTTATGTCGCGGGGGCGTATGCCCCGGAAGATGGAACCGAGTTGTGGCGAGTCAGCCATCCCGGATTTTCGGTGGTTCCTCGCCCGCTATTCGAACATGACCACATCTTCATGGCCACCAGTTTCATGGAATCTCAGCTTCTGGTGATCGACCCCACAGGTCAAGGAGATGTTACTGACTCTAAAATTACCGGCAAATTCGACCGCGGAGTGCCCCACACCCCTTCCCTGTTAATGGTCGGGCTGAACATGTATTTATTCAGCGACAACGGCATTGCGACCTGTATTGATGCCAAATCGGGGAAGGAATACTGGAAGAAACGGATTCCTGGCAATTATTCCGCCTCTCCAATCTACGCCGATGGAAAAATCTATATCCCGAGCGAAACAGGGGTTTGTGTGGTACTGGAAGAAGGGCAGAAGTATAAGAAACTGGCTCAAAACCCGATGAAAGAGCGAACATTCGCTTCGTTCGCCCCGATCGACGGGGCGTTGATCATTCGCGGTGAGAAGAATCTGTACCGCATTGAAGAAAAATAATAACGGCGTGTCTATTGCAACACGTTTAATACCAACAGCGCATAACAAAAGGCCCACGACCAAATGGTCTGGGCCTTTTTGTTTTCTGTTACTACAGGAAGGGGTGAGTGTGTGCCCCTTTTTTCGATTTCACCAGACTTGAGTGAAGCTTTCTGGTTCAATCGAAATTTAGAAGATTTCTTCGAGTTCTTCGTCGGGAATCCCACCGGGACCATGATCGTAGCAATCCGAGTTATGCCACAGGGGGAGCCCAGCAGCATAACGAGCGGCCAACATCAGAACTTTTTCTTCTGAGCCTGGCTTGGCTTCGGTTGGTGCGAGTGGATCAATTCCGAGAGACTCGAAATCGATTTCCAGAACTTCTTCATCCAGATCGAGGTCCTGATCCAGATCGAGGGAAACATTATCGAAATCTTCTACTTCTTCCATTACTCCGATAGAGTCCGACATTACTAATAATCTCCAGATCGAATTCTATATCTAAGGGTGACAAATATTTGTTGGGGAAGGATTAACACCAAAGGGAAGTTAATCTCTATTTGGATTTGGTATCTGTTTTAATTCGGTATTGTTTTGGTTTCGGTAATTGTGTTGGTTTGAATTCAGTTGATTCTCAATAACCACCCTTTCAGACCGACCTCCGAACGCAGATTAAGCCCGAACCGAAGCCTGACAGGTCGATCAGAACGTAAACTGACCGCATCAGGTGGAGTTAAAGTCCAATCAAGTCACGGGAAAGGCTGCGTCATTTCAGCCTGGCTGGCAGGACAAGGTTATATGACTTCCAAACGCCAAAATTCGCCGGAAACATAAGTCCCTTGGTCACAGAGGCGGGTTCGCATTAGTCTGACTATTAATACAGATCGGCTAGATTCGGCCCTTTTCACAAGTTCAAGGCGATTTATAAGGCGAACAGAAGAGAGTCGCCGAAGGGGTGGCCTGACTTGTGTGAAAATAACCCGACCTTGCTCCTGAAAAAATTCTGAGACAAACTAACTTGAAGTTCGTGTTAACGAACAGCTTGATTCTGGACGGGATCGACCAAAATGTCAAACAAATTTTTTTAATTTTGCGCTGTCGTCAGAAATTCCTCGTCTCACCGCTCATGTGGGTCGCCTGTTTTAACAGATTCCCCCCAGACGGAGCAATAACAATCTTCAAACCACATCCCTTTAACCACTCTGGCTAATTTTTCACCAACCGAAAAATGGTCCCCCATCACATCAACCAGAATTGATGAATCATTTCCGAACCATTAATGGAGGGCTTTATGCCTAAGAGCTCGGACGAAACCACGGAGGATAATTCGAACCAGAATCCATGGACGATGGCCGAGTGGCCGGGTTCAACTTCGCGGACGTTTCACGCCGTATTTCTTCAGTTTGCGGTCAAGAGTCGAGCGTTCAACTCCCAGAATGCTGGCGGCATGAGACTTATTCCAGTTGGTTTGCTCCAATGTCGCCATGATATGCCGCTGTTCGACCTCTTCCAGAGAAACAGGGGAAAAGTCTTCCAGTTCAGGAAGGGGTTGTTCCACTTCTGGCGCTATGGGATTAACAGAAGAGAGGTGAATATCCCCTTTCTGAATCTCTTCTCCGGAGGCCATAATCACAGTCCGTTCGATCATATTCTGTAGTTCACGAACGTTTCCGGGCCAGTCATACGCGATCAGATGCTCCATCGCCTGATGGGAGAACCGCTTCACTTCGCGTCCAGTACGGGTCGCACTTCGTTTCAGGAAATGATGAGCCAGAATCGGAATGTCCGACTTTCGGTCGCGAAGTGGGGGAACCAGCAGCTCAACCACATGCAAGCGGAAGTAGAGATCCTGCCGAAACGTCGCCTGCTTGACTGCTTCTTCCAAGTCCCGGTTTGTCGCAGCGACCACACGCACATCCACTTTCACTGGTTTTCGTCCACCGACACGTTCAAATGGATGCCCTTCCAACACGCGCAAAAACTTCGCCTGGACGGACTGACTCATTTCGCCGACTTCGTCGAGAAAAAGCGTGCCTTGATTGGCTTGCTCGAACTTACCGGTGGATTG
>JAGQQC010000372.1 GCA_020426395.1 Planctomycetaceae bacterium | reverse complement strand
CCAGTTCAAAATCCCCGACTTTCAGAATGGGGAAGACTTTTTCTGTCTGTTCGGTCTCCCCTTTGTCTTGATTGGGTTCGCGATGCTTTCGTCTCCCCTGTGGAGTGCCCGAGCCGCACGGCGCACCATCTATGTCCTGACGACCGAACGAGCGATTACGTTCGAGGGGGGCTACTCGACCACGATCACTTCTTACAAACCAGAGCAACTGCAAGAACTCCAGCGCGTCCAGCATGCCGATGGTTCCGGCGACTTGATCTTCGAGAAGATCGCCACCCGCGATAGCGACGGTGACCGCCACACCACAGAACGAGGCTTCTTCGGAATCCCCGACGTGAAAGCAGTCGAAGACCGCGTCCGATCGCTGGCTGAAGAATACGAGCGGTTTGAAGCCTGAGTGGGTTCTAAAATCACTTCTAATGATACGATGGTTGCTCTCTGACGGAGTTGCCTCTCTGCCTTCTATAGGCTAGCATCGCAGGTATCCTTGCCTCCCCCATTTCTTTCATTCATTTGCTGGAATCCTGCATGTCTCAACGTTCCGTCTATTTTAACGGCCAGTATGTTCCCGATACCGAAGCTCGTGTCTCTATCTTCGATTCCGCTCTGATGGTAGGGGACATGGCCTTCGAAATGACTCGGACGTATAACCAGCAACTCTTCAAATTACGCGAACACCTGGAGCGACTCTACGCTTCGCTGCGGCTGCTCGAAATTGATTGCGGATTGACGATTGAGGAGATGGAGCAAAAAACAGTCGAGTGTCTCGAACGCAATCTTCCGACTGAATCGAAGGAGATGGACTGGCAGATCATGCATAACGTTTCGCGTGGTCCCCTTTCCCTCTACACTTCCCTGTTCCCTCAAGGTCTGGAACCAACAGTTACCATCAGTTGCTGGCCACTCATCACCCACATGGGCCGTTTTGCCCCGAAATACAAATCGGGTGTGGATATTGTCATTCCTGCTCAGCAGGCAATCCCGGCTCATCTGCTCGATGCCAAAGCCAAAACACGAAGTCGACTGCATTACCAGATGGCCTCGATGCAGGCGACCCGCATGAATCCTCCAGGCGCCTGGCCGGTACTGCTCGATCCGGATGGATTTCTGACAGAAGGTCCCGGTTGGAACATCCTGCTTGTCAAAGAGGGTGAAATCCTTTCCCCTGAATCTCGCAATATTTTACTCGGTGTCAGCCGGGCCACCCTATTTGATATCGCCCGGGAGGAAGGGATTCCTATACGCGAAACCAACCTGGGGCGATATGAAGCACTCACTGCTGATGAAATTTTCTGTACCGCGACTTCCTTCGGGGCGGTACACGCCGCCAGTTTTGAAGGACAACCGATCGGCAATGGTCAACCCGGCTCCGTGCTGACTCGCATCCGCGAAGCGTGGAAAAAACAAGTCGGCGTCGACTTCATCACCCAGGCAGAACAATACGCCGAACAACTTTCAGGATGGGAATCGGCCGCACTGGCCTCCGCTATGACTCCCTCATCTGCACACTAATATGGTCGGAGATTGTAATCAGAATTTATCCGCGAGTCACAATAACCATGTCTATCCATGAATAATCTACGCTCAAATACTACATTTCTTCAGGACCTACCAGAACGGCTCCGTTCTCACATTGAGCGTATTGTTGGAGAGGAAGAGGAAATTCTCTGGGTCGCTCAACCCATACCATGGGCTTATGGAATGCAACATAAGTCACATCTATGGAAAGGTTTGTTAGTGGTTGTCATTGCCGCACTTGTTATGGCGGGAATTTACACCAACAAATTAGATGTCCTACAACAGCATTTCAATAACATTTTAGCTGCGGGAATTATGTCCCTCATTGCCGGACTCTGCGTCTTTGCTCATCCTTTCCGCGAGATCTGCACCGCACGAAAAGTAGCGTATGCCCTCACAACAAAAAGGGCCATTAAAGTTACCGATGGGAAACGTGAATCGGTTGTCTGGTGCCCTTTACCACTTCTGATAAATCGAGTTCTTCAACAAAACGAAGATGGATCGGGCAATTTGTTGTTCGAAAATGTTTTCTTACTGAATAACGAAGATATTTCACAAGGCCACCCCCCGTACCTACTGAAGGGTGAATTCCGTTTCTGTGCTATTTCAAACATTTCCGAACTGGATAATCTTCTGAATGAAATTCCAGATGACGATGATTAATAATTCACTTCTTTCAGATGTACTTACTTTCTTTCTGTACAATTACATGCTCTCTCACAATAAATGACTCTCATTCTAATGATCTATTCGTAGTTCAATATAATCTGTGTTTATCTGTGTCCATCTGTGGTTTCAACTCCAAACGAAAGTTCTTCCATGCAGCTTCGCGAACTTGGCTCCAGCGGTTTGCTCGTTTCCCCCATTACGCTTGGGACGATGACCTTCGGAACTCCCGTTCCTGAAAAGGAGGCCATTGAACTGACCCACGCCGCGATTGATTTGGGTATTAACTTCATTGATACCGCCAATGTCTACGAAGGTTACTCCCGTTATCTCGGCAGCCCGGGAGGCGTTGCGGAAGAGATCGTCGGGAAAGCGATTCAGGATCGCCGCGACAAAGTGATACTCGCCACCAAGGTTGGCGCGCCGGTTGGCCCTGGTCCACAAGATCGCGGACTTTCTGCCTCGCATATCCTCCGCGAGGTCGATCATAGCTTGCAGCGACTCAAGACCGATTACATCGATCTCTATATCATTCACTGGCCCGACAAACATGTCCCGCTCGAAGTCACCTTAAACGCGATGGAAACGGCGGTTCGGCAAGGAAAAATTCGTTCCTTTGGGGCGTCGAACCATGCCGCCTGGCAGTTGTGCGAGATGCTTTGGCTGGCGGACAAACATCACCTGCCTCACGTCGTCAGTTCACAAATCCCCTTCAGTCTATTGCGCCGCGAATTTCACCACGATCTGAAATTTTGTGAGAAACATAAGATCGGCGTTACTCCCTATCAACCTCTCCAATGCGGTCTGTTAACAGGGAAATATAAACGAGGTTCCGCTCCTCCTGCCGGTTCCCGGGCGGATGAGAAACCGGAATGGATCTGGCAACAGGACGGTCCTCTCTTCGACAAACTCGAAGCGATTCAGGCACTTGCGGACAGTATCGATACCCCGATGGCCCAATACTCCCTCGCCTGGGCGTTAACACAACCCGCGATGAGTTCCCTCGTCGTCGGTGTAAAAAGTAAAGCTCAGATCGAAGACGCCGTGAACGCAGCGACGGTAACCATTCCCGAAGATCACTTCGCCAAGTTGGATGAGATCTGCCCGCCCCCCTGGCAACAACCCGATCCAATGCGGGGCGGGATGTGAATACCGACTTTTCCGCCGTTCAACGCTACATCCACTCGTTTTCCATAAATCGTTTCAAATACTCTAGTTGGCCTTTATCAATTGCATAGTTTCGCAATCACACAACTGACTCTGAGCCTCATTCCAGGTTTCGAGACACAGAAGTTCAAATGACGCGTAAAATCTAGCGTGCCCCGGATTCGCTGGCATTCACATTCATCACCTCGTATCTTAAATAGAGAACTCTCATTTTCCCGCCCTGTCCGTTCGCCAACCGAGGCAGCCAGATGAAACGATACTTTTTCTTGCTCGCTCTGTTTCTGCTTTCCTCTTTCCCCATCCATGCAGACGAATTTCAGACGCAGCTTGGTATAGAAGGAAGCAAATTCACAATTAACGGTGAACCCCGGTTTCTCATCGGGGCCAGTTATTATGGCGGACTCGGCGCTCCCAACGAAATTCGGGACCGCGATCTTCAAACGTTAAAGGAGTATGGATTCAACTGGATTCGAGTCTGGGCCACCTGGGAGTCGTTTGGGGAAAATGTCTCGGCATTCAAATCGACAGGACAACTTAGGCCAATTTATCTGCAACGCCTGATCGAGTTGGTGGCCGCTTGCGACGAACGAGGAATCATTGTCGACGTCACCCTCGCGCGTGTGAATGTGCCCGGACAATTCAGTCCGGCCGCACATCTTTCCGGATTCGACGCACACGAACAAGCCATTCGCACCTTGACTGACGCGCTGCGTAGTCATCGGAATTGGTACATCGACCTGGCGAACGAACGTGACGTACAGGACTTTCGTTACGTCCCTCTCAACGAACTTCAACAGTTACGAAACCTGACCCGTGGTCTCGCTCCCAAACTCCCCATCACCGCATCATTTGGAGGACATGACTTGAGCCTGCAAGAAGTCCGTGATGCCATTCACAAGGCGAAATTCGATTTCCTCGCCGTCCATCGCCCCCGACAACCGGGCACTGCCAAGAGAACAGAAAGAAAAACCCGACAGGTTTTACAATATACGATCGACGAAAAAAAAGAAGTCCCCGTTCATCAACAGGAACCCTTCCGCCGCGGATACGGTAACTGGGAGCCTATGACGGATGACTTCATCCTCGATTTGCGCGGAGCCATCCGTGGGGGCGCTGCCGGTTGGTGTTTTCATAACGGCGCCACCAAAACCAACCGCCAGGGTATTCCCCGGCGTTCATTCGACCTCCGGGAAAAATCCCTATTCGAGCAACTGGACGAGGAAGAAATGGCGTTCGTAAAATCAGTGAAACAAATTCTCAAAGAAGAACTTAAATAGCCTCATCTTCCAATCATCGATTCGATCCTCTTCCCGATCCTGGAATCATTATATGCAACCGCTCATCACGTTTCTCTGGTTCGACAATCAGGCAGAAGAAGCGGCGAACTATTATGTGTCGCTTTTTCCAAATTCACGCATCACCCAGGTCCTGAATTTCACTGACGCTACAACAGAACTCA
>JAGQQC010000371.1 GCA_020426395.1 Planctomycetaceae bacterium | reverse complement strand
TGGAGGACAATCTCGAAGAGTTCGGGATCACCACCACGAAAGACAAAACGAACTGGCACGAACTGAATAAAGCCCTGGCTTACTTCACCCGCGTCCGCGAATCTATCCGCCACGAAGAGCTCCCCGACAAACCGATGATCCTGCAGGAAATTGGTTTCATCCTCGACAGCCTGAACGAATCGAATGCGACCCATGCGGCATTGATGTTGAAGCCGTGAGGTTTGCCTCAAAAACCCACAAGACTGCTGTTTTAACAACATTCTTTTCTTTGTGACTCGTTCGATCGCTTTACACAACGGTCGCCAGGGGAATAATAAGGAGACATCTTTTTCCGCGATTTCCCTTCCACTGGGCAGCCTTTATGCATTCTTTTCCACCGCAAGAAATTCCATGGAACTGGATTATCTACTTCACGCTGAATTCCCTGTTCGCATTTCCGATGGTGCTCTGGACAACGCGTCTGCTGCTATTTCGTCAAGTGGGAAAAAATGAAGAACATGAAACAATCTCTCCACGCCGGACAAAATCTAAAATTATCGGTTGCGTTATTCCTTCCATCAGTATCGGCACTTCGCTAATTCCCTGCTTTTTTTATCTCCCGTTTCTGCTCGTGGCGCGTTTCTCTTTACGTTCCTACCTGGGAATCCTCCTGTTTATAACCTTCGGCAGCATAATCTGTGGAATGTTGCTGCGGGGTCTCCCAGAAGCAAGAGGCCCCGCAATAAGAACTCAGTGCCGGAATAATCTCAAACAGATCGGCATCGCGGTTCACTCCTATCATGAATTTAATGGCCAGCTTCCATCACCCTCTTACCTGTCCGAAAATTATACACCCACCAGTTGGAGGGTTTACCTGCTTCCGTACATGGGGGCGACAGATCTTTGGAAAGGATACGATTCCAACCAAACCTGGGACAGCCCCGCCAATGCTTCCACTCTCGCCAGTCGCCCTTCTTTTTATAATTGCGCGGCAGTCCCTGATGATGAAACGCTAAAAACTGTCACTCACTACGCTGTGGTCACGGGGCAGGGTACGGTCCATCCTCCAGAGGGTCCATTAACCCTTACCCAAGTTCAGGAAGGGGATGGCACCTCGAATACGATATACGCCTCTGAAGTCTCCGGGGTACAGATCCCCTGGACCGAACCACGCGACATCGACGTCGATAAATTGCCGCTCGGTATCAATTTACCCGGTAAGCAGCGCGGTCAATCAGAAGGGACGTTTTCTTCCTATCACAAAGAGGGAGCTTTTTTCCTGATGTGCGATGGAAGCGTGCAATTGATCGACGAAGATATCGATCCGCAGATTCTAAAGGCACTCACAACGACTAATGGAAATGAACACGTTAATCTGTATGATTTACCCTAACAGAATAGCAATCACAATGACCTACGACTTCCCTCCACCTGACTACGGGCCGTGGCTCGGCCTCTGGATCAACTGCTTGATCATGTTGCCGATTTTTTTGTGGGGTGCCGGACTGTTTCGTCGAAAGCAAGAAGGATACGACACAAAACCGAAGAAAAGAACGCGGTGGATATCGGCGATTCTGCTCTCTCTCGCCGGGCTTTCTTTCCTGCCGTTTTTTCTAATACTCCCGTTCGCCATCGGAGGCAGGTTAATTGATCGGAAACGAGAAAACCCGCTTCCGCTCCTGTTTCTGGGAACGCTGCCGATGTTCCTGTACTGCCTATCTAACTGGTATATGTTCGCTGGAGCAGGAGAAGCCGCATCCAGATCAAGTTGTCGCAAGAATCTAAAAACCCTGTCTGAGGCTTTCGGTGATTATCACGAAACAGAAGGGCATTTCCCTCCTGCGACGTTTCAATCACCAGAAGACCAACAGGTCAGTTGGCGTGTGGAGTTCGCCGAGCGGTTGAACGCACTCCCATCCCCGTATGATCGCTCACTCCGCTGGGATGCTCCTGCAAACACGCCGCTACTCAAACAGAAACCGGACTATTTCAGTTGCCCAACTCACGCTCGCAATGGAACCGAGGATGGCCAGCGGCATACCAGTTACGCGCTGGTGACCGGGGAGGGAACCCTCTACTCAAGTTCGGGTCCCTTGTCTAAAGAGGAAATCACCGATGGGCTTTCCAACACGATCCTGATGGGAGAAGCAGCCGGGTTACAAATCCCCTGGACCGAACCACGGGACATCAACATCGATCAACAACCGCTCGGAATCAATCTTCCGGGAGCACAACCACATCAATCTCCCGGTTCGTTCTCTTCCTATCACTGCGGTGGCGGTTTCTTCATGATGACGGACGGGAGCGTGCAATGGTTTGGCAAAAATATCGATCCCAAAATATTGCGTGCCCTGGTGACGCCCAGTGGAGGGGAAGACGCTTCATTAGGGGAAATAATTGATTGAGTTCACCTGCTGAACATAATGAAGCAAGGAGACTCTTCAGGAATTTGGTGATTCCCGCTAATTTTATTTCCCTTTTGGAAGAATTCACTTAAACTGAGTTCTACTCTAAGTTTTGACATCGTTGTCCGACAATCAACTTGCATCATTTTCCTGGTTAAAGGATTTAACTAGATGGCCGAGCCCGATACCAACCCCGTTATTTTTCTGGGAATATTCGCCGTCGTTTTTATCGTGAATGCGATTCTGGTTACCCTCATTTTTTTCTGGGGAAACGGGCTGATCTTGCCCGACCGTAGTAGTAAACGAGAAAACCCCCGGCTCACTGCAGATCGAAAACGAAACGCAATCATCCTGTCTTTATCCGGGTTGATGATGTTTCCCTTTGTCCTGGCGATACCCATCGCCGCGTTCGGTCGACATCTCTACAAAAAAGTGAGTTCTCCCATGTTGATGATGTCATTGACCACCTTCCCAATTGCAGTTCTTACCTGTGGCATTTTCGGTTTAACAGCATTGCTCCTTCCCGCAGTGATGCAAGCTCGGGAAGCGGCCCGCCGAACAATGTGTCGGAATAATGAAAAAGAATTGTCGATATGGTTATTCGAATATCATGATCAGCATAACCAGTATCCCTCCGCCATAATGCAGGGGGAGTCAGAACAACCACACAGTTGGCGCGTGGAATATGCTGAACAAGGGATGTCGCTCAATTTACCTTACGACAAATCGCTCACTTGGGACTCCCCAGTGAATCAAAACGCCTTGCAATTTCGCCCCATGAATCTCCACTGTCCTTCCAGTGGCGGTGAAGGCTACTCAACCACACAAACAGACCTGGTATTGGTCACGGGAGAGAATACCCTCTTTAGCGAGAAGAGCCCCCCTCGCATCAACACGATGGCGATGGGCGACGGAACGTCGAATACGATCATCGCCGGCGAAGCAACCGGTCTCCACATCCCCTGGACCGAACCACGCGACACAAACACCGATAAACAATCCATCGGTATCAACCTCCCCGGTCAGCAAGAGGGGGACTCCCCCGGTTTATTTTCCTCCAGCCATAACGGAGGCTGCTTTGTCCTGATGGGGGACGGCTCCGTGCAGTGGTTCGGTAATGACATCGATCCAGAGATTTTGAAAAGCCTGACGACTCCCAATGGGGGAGAATTGATCGATTTCTCACAAATGGTGGATTAGCCAACCTAATCTCAAATCGACTTAGAACAACATTTCCTCCAACGTTTGATAAGAAAGACCGTGCCCTAGTTTCGCAGCGCGTTCTAACCATTCACGAGCGAGTTTCTGACTTTTCTTCACTCCGGTTCCCTTCAGATAACATAAACCGAGGTTGTAGCAGGCACTCACATTCTCTTGCTGAGCCGCCTTTCGGTACCAGTGCACTGCCTGTTCTTCGTTCTTACGAACACCAAAACCTTCGTGATAACAATAACCAGCACAACATTGAGCATCCGTATCACCCAATTCGGCCGATTTCAAATACCACCGAAAACTGGTACACCGATTCGCTTTCACATGCCGACCCAGTTCATAATACAAACCGAGATTGTACATTGCAGTCCGATTTCCCAGCTTCGCGGCTCGCCGAAAAAGCGAAAAAGCTTCGGCATATCTGGGAGGACGACTAGCTGCTCGAAGTAATCCGATGTTGAGAATCGCGCTGTCGTAATTCTGTTCAGCAGCCGCTTGATACCAGCGTTCTGCCTGCCTCCGCGATCGCGCAACCCCATTTCCATAATGATAGGCCAGCCCCAACATGTACTGTCCCCAGGCATCTCCCGCTTTAGCAATTTGCTTCAGTAAAGAAACTGCTTGTCTGGATTTTCCGGAATCAAGCAGACAATCCACTTCGCGGCTCATTGAATTGATATCCGTCGTCATTACTGAATCCCCCCCTTATTGTACCTACCGAATAGACAACCCATCTGGACCGAGAGGCCCACACCAATTAATGCCCGATACTGTTCGAACAGAGATTAATCACCAGCACACCGGCGACAATCAACGTCATTCCGATGATGGCGGCCGCATCGAGCGTTTGCTTGAACAGGAAGAATCCGAGGATCGAAATCAACACGATCCCACAGGCAGACCAGATGGCGTAGGCGATCCCAGTCGGGATTTTGCCAAGCGTTAGGGAGAGAAAATAGAACGCGATCCCGTAAGCGACAATCATCACGAGCAAGGGACCGATTTTTGTCATTCTATTGGACGCGGTCAGCGCCGTCGTCCCGATGACTTCGGCCACGATGGCAATAGCTAGGTAGAGGTATTCCATCACTGCGTCCCTCGGTGAATAGCATTCACGCGTTCTTAATAGCCACCGACCATCAAAAAAGGCATTTTACGATTAACGTAAAATGCCTTTTTAAGTGGGCGATGAGGGACTCGAACCCCCGACATCTT
>JAGQQC010000370.1 GCA_020426395.1 Planctomycetaceae bacterium | reverse complement strand
CTCCCGATTATGTCGGAACGAAACGGAAACATGTCGATGTGGACGTGCTCGAATACAAAGTCGCCCACGATGCGGAGAACCTGTATATCTATGTCCGCTCGCAAGGTCAGATCGGCCACTCGAATATTGGCCCGGAAAAAGGGGATAAGAAGACACGAGCGGGCCGGTTTTACATCACCGTTGCGATTGATGTCGACCAAAACGACGAGACTGGCTACTCCCTCTACGAAGGAGGAACTTTTCCTAACAGCGGCGGTTACGACATGAACGTCGAAATCGAATGGTACAACGGCGAATTCAACACGGGTATGTACATGAATAAATGCTGTCTCGATGAAGCCGAGTTGCTGACAAATTTCAAAACACTGACGCAAGGAAAATATGAGGAGGGGAACGACGGCCCGTATCCCGCCGGTTATCACACGATCAAAAAAGGGCAGTACGATTACTATCCACAATGGGTCTACCATGAAAACGGAACGCTCACCTTCGTTGTTGATCGAGGCCCCATTGTGCACGGTGTCTTGACGGGAAATCTATCCGAAGATGGTCACCAGCTTGAGATGAAAGTTCCCTACATCGGTTTCCTCAAAGACCAGCATGGCGAAGCCATTGCCGCTCCCGGAAAAGTCTTCGACATCTGCATCAGCCTACAAGCCAGCGGTGAACTCGCCGGCGACGGCGAATGGGCCGGGGATGGAACCATTCCGATTGAAGGTTATAAGCTGGATTAAGCCTCAGCTCTCTGGAAGGGGATAGGGCATTCTCACACCAGTTGGTGCATCTGTCAGCATACGTTTTGATTTGGCCATGGCATAAGCGATTATTTGATCGACGGATAGTTCGGCATCTGTTTTGAAGTGCCCGTTTTCATCCCGAAAGAGAGACTCATCTCCAAACCATTCATCGGGCCAGTAGATCAAATCAGATATATTGCTGTTCGGAAATTGTGCTTCAAGCCAATTCAGATAATAGCTTGTTTCATCTTCAGTTCCTTCAACATTCCAAATTGAATTCAGTACATCCACAACTTCGGAATAGAACACATCCTCCACGAATACTGGAATTGGGTGGAGAAATGATCTAACGAAGGGTACTTTATCCATCCCTGATCTATACCCTTCCAGATCATAAGCCTCACACTTCCTATTTGAGTGCTTGTTCCATTCAGCAAGATGTTCGCCAACGTCATGATTCGATCCAGAATCAATTACGCCGCACAAATAACTCATTCTTTGAAATAATTCTTCTGGAATTGGGGGCAGCTTGAATCGCTCAGGAATTGGCATTATCCGTACTTCCTCTTGGGAGTCTCACGCCTCGCTTGTTGCACTCGATTTCCGAATACGGCCGACTTGGCTTAACACCTGACTATTATGAACGGGGGGAACGATCCGTAAACAGGTTGGTAGCCAGGCAAAATCGCGCTGCCGATTTTGCGGGACACCTGACAAAACAGAGAGGGGAAGTTTCCGTTTATAAGCACTTGCTTCCGTCGGATGAAGATAAATGCGACGACCGGTTATCAATTGAGACAGCAGTTGATTCAATTCCTCACTTAAATTAACTGCCAGCATTACCTTGGGGTTCTGTCGAATCACAAGACCATGTTCCCCCTGCGTATTGAAGTAGGGGGCAAAATCGTTCTTGATTTCTTCAAATGTGCACTGGTCATTCACACGAACATATTCGGCAATAGCCGCCGCAAGATTGTCCTGCTCCGTAAGCCGTTTCCATTCCCGTTGCGCGGTGGCCAGGGCGGG
This sequence comes from Planctomycetaceae bacterium, assembly GCA_020426395.1. GTDB lineage: Bacteria > Planctomycetota > Planctomycetia > Planctomycetales > Planctomycetaceae > Polystyrenella. The sequence continues at coordinate 3,067 of JAGQQC010000370.1, read as the reverse complement.
TTCTTCCTGAAGATGACCGCTTCGCTTTTCTTGATCCAGCATCTGCTGGACCCGACTGTCCGGGGTCGCCCGGCGACAGCGTCCCTGGGCCCATTCCCGCATTTCAAAGATTTTTTCTTCCATCGTTTTAGAAAGGGGAACGATCTCGTCGGCGGACTCCAAGAATTCTTCCTGCGTCACTGTACGACCGGTGCTATAACATTCCAACAGTGTCGATGCCACGATCTGTTCGACCTCTGCACCGCTGTAACCATCCGTTTTTTCTACCAGTTCATGTAAATCAAATTTGGTCGGGTCGCACTGGCGTCGTTGCATATGGATTTTGAATATTTCGGTTCGTTCATAATAGTTGGGCAGATCGACAAAGAAGAGTTCATCAAACCGGCCCCGCCGAACCGTTTCGGGAGGAAGCTGATCAATGTTATTCGCCGTCGCCACAACGAAGACATTCCCTCGTTGGCCCTCCATCCAACTGAGAAAACGACCGAGCAATCGGGAAAGGGTGGAATCATTCTTCCCATCAATCGACGCACCGGCAAAGCCTTTATCTAACTCATCGATCCACAGCACTGAGGGTGCCATCGTTTCAGCAGTTTGCAATGCCATTCTCATATTCCGCTCAGATATCCCCCGTTCCGAAGCGAGCAGGGTTGAAATATCTAAACGCAATAATGGAAATTTGAGCATGTGAGCCACCGCGCGGGCCGTCAAACTTTTACCGCAACCTTGCACCCCAATAATCAATACTCCTCGCGGTGCTGGAATCCCTTTCCGTCGCGCAGTCTCGGTGAAAGCCGTAGATCGTTGCTCTAACCATTCTTTTAAGGTGTCGAGCCCACCGACACTTTCCATGTCGGTAGAGAGATCGTAATACTCCAGCAGATCCGAACCTTGAAGGAGACCTTGCTTATCATTAACAAGTGAAAGAAATAGTCTCTCGTTGATTTTGGCATTCGTTTTCTGCAAACCATGCGACAAGGTATATCGTGCCTGGGACAACGTTAGACCTAATAAAGTCTGCGTAATGCGATCAAAGAAGGGGGATATCCTCAAGCTGTCCAACTCATATGGGGAGTCCGGAATTTCACAAACTTCAGCGAGCAATTCTTCGACCAATTCTTGCATCGTTTCGTAATCGGGCAGCGGAAGATCGATTCGTACTCCCTCTTTCTCCAGTTCCAATGGCAACGGCAGGTCCGGTCCCATCAAGAGAATCGTATTCGAAAACTGTTTCCCCTGTTGGCAGGCTTCTCGCAGGGCTCGAACGATATGTGGATCGTTTAGTTGTGATTGAATATCTTTCAATAAAAACAATCGATGACTGTTTTCCCCCAGCGCCAACTCCCTCAGTTGTGTTAACAACTCTTCGCGTGAATCATTCGAGGAAACCTCCGACCATTCATCAAGTTGCCAACCTTCCCGATCTGCCATCTCGCGAATACCGGATAGCCAGCGTTCTTCTTCATATGTATTAAGCACAATCAACCCACAACGAGCCTGAAGATATTGCTGAATTTCCAGAAGATGAGTTTCTGTCGGCATAATGTTCTTTCACTGGCACTGTCAGCAAATTCAATGTTCAGGCCGCCCGGTCTGAAACATCCCAGTCAGATGGCAAGACGATTAACTTGGTGAAAAACCGGTTGAGATTAAAACAGGAGAGAAGCAGAAATGAGACCCGAGCAAAAAGCCCAGGCACAGGAGGGTAGGCAGAAAATCGAGATTCTCTGATTAGGCGCGGCATAACCACCCTCACTGTTACGTAAAACAATCGCATAGTTTAACATGAAATTCCGGCAGTCTGTTCAATTCCTCTTCAGGATAAAGCAGATTTTGTCTCGGTTATCAACACTCCTCAATAATAGAATTGACATTCCCTCTACCAAGGACACGTTCAGATATGGCTGCCAATCAGTCTCAGGGCCCCAAATTAAAAGTCGGATTGACCGGGGCGAGTGGAAATATCGCCACGACTTTACGGGAAGGCCTCGGGGACGAAGTTGATTTCACCTGCTTCCTGTATGAGGAATGCGGCCTGGAAGGGCAAATCGTCGATCTTTCGGATAGTGCTCAGGTGGCCGGAGCTTTCGAGGGACTGGATGTCGTCATTCATTTGGCTGCTCAGATTGCGGCTTCCACTCCGTGGGAAGGAATTCTGCAAAACAATATCGAAGCAACATACAATGTCTTCGAGGAATGCCGCAGGGCAGGGGTGAAAAAAGTGATCTTTGCCAGCACCAACCATACCCAACATGGCGAATTTATGGATGGAAGCCCGATGAAAACGGATCCCGCCAAATGCCGCCATCGCGCCCGTTTGTCTGATCTTCCCGCTCCGGATTCCCTATACGGTGTCTCGAAACTCTTCGGGGAAAATCTGGGAAAATATTACAGCCTGACCTATGGTCTGCAATTTGTGGGACTCCGCATCGGTTGGACTGAACAGGCCGATGATCCTCGCGCAGCAGAGGGAACGGACCAGGAATTTCATATGTCCGTTCTCTTTTTGAGTAAGCGAGACTGCGTGGAAGCTTTCCGCAAAGCCCTGGAGACTGATCGGGACTATGTCCTGGGTTATGCCGTCAGCAATAATCGCAACGGAATTTTTGACCTCCGCGAAACCGCAGAAAAACTGGGATTCATTCCCCAGGATTCCGCAGATTTTTAAGGAAGCACAACGGGAGAGTAGGTAATTCCATTTACGCCTAATTATTCCAGTTCGTCACCGAATACCTGTGATATTTGAATTTCTCTTTCGCCTTCCATTTCAGTGCAGACGAACTTACCACTGCCACAAAATGTCATTTTGTACACATACACAATTAAAATTCAAAACATCTTGGAGAAATTAAATGGTCAAATATCGGTCGAATCCGAGGATACTAACACGGGAGTGATCTTGGAAACTTGACACTTATTCCAGCATTTTCTTAGGATGCTCGCTTCGCCCCGATTAAATAGTTGCGGAGAGGGTCTGTCCCCTCAACGCCTCGGGTGAGATTTTACTGTATTCTCAATGAACACAAAGATTTAGGACAAACAAAGTCATGGCTGTACCCAAGCGGAG
>JAGQQC010000036.1:7946-17963 GCA_020426395.1 Planctomycetaceae bacterium | reverse complement strand
CCATTCGTGTACACGAGTTGGAAGCCAAGCTGATGATTCCAGAATTGAAGTGATCGGTTGAGATCTGTCACATAAAAAGTTGGTGCGACTCGCCCAAAAGTCGTGGTCATAGAATTCTCCCGCAGTTAATTCCTTTTCCCACCCAGCTTGTAAGCACTTTCTTGGCGGCGCAAAACCACGCGACGACGCATCCCCGACCGTTCGCCGCCCCACCGAGGCGGACGCCTCATTCCCATTCGATGGTGCTGGGGGGTTTGGAGCTGATGTCGTAGACAACGCGGTTGATGCCGCGGATGCTGTTAATGATGCGGGTCGACATCTTTTGGAGCACTTCATAGGGAAGGGGGTACCAGTCGGCTGTCATGAAGTCGTCCGTCTGGACCGCCCGGATGGCGAGGGTATCTTCGTAGGTCCGTGCATCACCCATAACACCCACCGATTGAACGGGGAGCAGCACGGCGAACGCTTGCTGGACTTTGCGGTAGAGCTGGGCGTTGTGTAGTTCTTCGATGACAATCGCATCTGCTTCGCGAAGCGTGGCGAGGCGATCTTCGGAGACGGCTCCCAGGCAGCGGACGGCAAGGCCGGGACCGGGAAAAGGGTGTCGCCAGATAAGTTCTGGGGGGAGACCCAGTTCGAGCCCCATTGCCCGGACTTCATCTTTGAAAAGATCCCGCAAGGGTTCGATTAACTCAAAACCGAGTTCTTCGGGCAGTCCACCGACATTATGGTGTGATTTGATGGTATGGGCGGGACCGTCGGCGTTGGCTCCCGATTCGATTACGTCGGGGTAGAGGGTTCCTTGGGCAAGGAAATGGGCCTCTTCGATGGATTCGGCTTCTTTGCGGAAGCATTCGATGAAGACCCGCCCGATAATTTTCCGTTTCTGTTGGGGATCCGTCACTCCCGCGAGTTCATTCAGAAACCGATCACGGGCATCGACAACGTGCAAATCGGTTTTGAAGTGATTGCTGAATTCGTTTCGAACCTGTTCTTCTTCCCCTTTTCGGAGGAGACCGTTGTTCACGAAGATACAGGAAAGTTGGGAACCGATCGCTTTGAATAACAAGGCGGCGACGACAGAAGAATCGACCCCACCCGAGAGTCCGCAGATCACTCGTCGGTTGCCGACATACTCACGAATGGCTTCGACTTCTCGCTCGATAAGTGAGGAGATTTCCCATGTTCCTTTGGCGCCACAAATGGTGCGGACGAAATTCTTGAGCAGTTGCGAACCGAATTTGGTGTGGGTGACTTCCGGGTGAAACTGTAATCCGTAGACCGGTTTCGATTCATGTTTAACGGCGGCGTGTGGGCAGGTGCTGGTTTTCGCCAGAGAGACAAATCCCTCGGGAAGTTTTTCGACCTGGTCACCATGACTCATCCAGACGATCGACTCATCGGGAATCTCTTTGAAGAGAGCGTCGTTCGGGTCGAGTGATTGACACTCGGCTCGCCCAAACTCACGGAAATCGCCTGCTTTCACACTTTCACCAGAAGCGTGGCAGATGGTTTGCATTCCGTAACAGATTCCGAGGATCGGAATACCAAGCTCAAAAATGGCCGGGTCGGGTTTTGGGGAGCTTTCACCGTAGACGCTTTCGGGACCGCCCGAGAGAATCAAACCGATCGGAGCGAGTTCTTTGATCCGCTCTGCAGAGAGATCATGGCGGACTAGCAGACACAGGACGTTCTGTTCCCTCACCCGGCGCGCGATCAACTGCGCGGTCTGGGAGCCAAAGTCGAGAACCAGAATTTTCTCTTCGTGTTCGAGATCGCTCCAGCTACGGTAGCGGTTCGTGGAGGCTAAGTGAGTACCCGTCTCTGTCATTCTGCTGTAAACCTGTTCTTTCAATCAGAATTCGCGGCCAAAGCGCCAAACCGCAAATTTTAGCGTCCCTGCTGAAAAATAAAAGTCGTTTGGATCAGCCGTTCTTCTAATTCCGGTGAACAAGCTCTCTCGACGTAAATACTTGCTGTTCCTAACGAAAACTGGCCTGCCCCGGTCCAGGGCAAGCCAGTATAAATTCAGTAAAAGTGTTGATTCAGGCAATGTGCCCAGTCGAGGTGGTTTTCATCACTGTTCGAATTTAATCGAGTACAAATCAGCGTCCTTCAATTTGAAGTGCAGTCGGACAGGTTTCCCAGCGAGCGAGCTGACATCGGTTCCCGATTTCCAGCGAACAGTTCGGGTAATTTCATTCCCGATGCTGGGTACGGAATCGGCCAGCGTGAATCCGGGAATTGGGTTTCCATCGGCATCCTGGAGTTCGGTGTAGATTTCTCCGGCTGCTGATGTTTCAAAGTTAAACGTCAATTTGTTGCCTTGGAAGGTGAACGGTTTTGTCGTCGCCGTCCCTCCGTCGTAATCGGCATGAATTGAAGCGAATCCATCCAGCCGTATCGAAAAACGACGAAGATAGGCGGTTGCTTGGCCATAGTTCATATTGGCGTAGACTGACATTTCAGTTTCCCCAGTCTGGATCACTCCCCGAGCCGGATAATTCGTGCGGGAGACCCAATTCTGGTAACCGATGCCGGGACGGATGAATCCTTCCATGAAGGTTCGATCGTATTCATAACCACCACGGGTCGTCATGAACACACCGTCTGAAATGTCTTTGAAATATTTGGGGTGAACCCCGATTTCGTTTGCTTGCTCTTCATTAAGAACTTGACGTCCCGGGAAAAAGCGAGCGGGTGTGGCTACGTAGATATGCGGAGCACGGAAGTAAGCATCGGTCTGGTTGGTGTAAAGATGCTCGACCGGTTTTCCTTTGTATTCCATTAATTGAGGTTCCGTCCAATTGACGAAGTCATCTGATTCGCAACGGGAAATTCGTCGAATGCCACCGACAAAGACACGCAGATAGCAGATATATTTCTGCTCTGTTTCCGACCACATTGGTACATTCTGAGAGTCGAACGCTCCCTGGGTGATGACCGGTGCTTCCCGCATTTCTGTCCAGTGAATACCATCGGGTGATTTGAAAGCAATCAGACCTCCTCCCCGCTTTGTGCCACCGAGTGCTTTATATCGCTCGTCCGGTTTGGCGTTGGGATTGGAATCGAGCATGGGAGCAAAGTTGTGAGTCTCTGGTGCGTGATGGCCAAAGACAATGTTATTTTCTTTTGAACCTTCATACTCATACAAACCCAGGGACGGTTTCTCCCAGTTAATCCCATCTTTGGAAATGGCGAGTGCGTAGGCCTCGGCATCATTACCATCCTGACCCGCGTCTGGCAGTGCGCGATAGTAACAGCGGAATTCATCGCCATCTTTGATGATTGTCACATACCCACAAAACGCCCCTTCCCACGGGTTGTCGAAGTTCAATACAGGTCCCTCGTCCCGCAGTCGGGTCAGTTGCTGGCGGGCTCCGTCCAGCGTGTCGATCAGGTAGTCATCAACGAACAGTTCCCGTTTGTCGCCTATTTCCAGGACGGAATCTTCCGCCTGAAGGGTTGCAGGCACGAAAAGGGACAAAGCCGCGATGATTCCATAGACAAGCGAAACCATTCCGCCGGATTTTTTCTTTTTCAGGCTGGTCATCGGGAACAGAACCTCTCTGTGAATTGGGAGGGGGGTAAAGATGCATGAATTTGTGGGTTCAAATGTTAAGTAAAAACATTGTAAGGTGACAAATCCACCAATCGCAACGCCCTGCCCAAACTTCTTTCTTATCCGGATTTAATTCAATTTCTCGTCGCTGATTGTAAATTTTACCATCCCTTACTCCGGGGAGCTTTCTGGATGTCAAACGAGGTTGACCTGTTTGCCGTTTCTAGGTATTTCACCACTTCGGAGAAGGGCTGCAGAGAGTCTGGTTGGACCTTCACTCTCTCTATTCTGGTCGCTCCGAAGTTTCTTTTTCCGAGTGGGAAAATTTCTTGCCTGGAAGTTTCACCTTGAGGCTGTTCCTGTTTACAGCAGCACCAGCAGATCTGCAGAAAAAATCGGACAAATGGATTTACCCGAATCGATTCCGTTCTCGCCAGTTGAAGAACAGCTCCCTATTACCCAGGGAGACTTTCGCGATTTCGCTGCTGACCCCATTGCCGAAATGCGCAAACTGTACGCTGCGCATGGTTCGCTCGCTTTATTACAGGATGGTTTCAAAAAAGTCGCCTTCGCCTTCGGTCCTGTCTGGAACCAGCCCGTTCTCAGTAATTCGCACGATTTCCATTCGATGTTTTTTGCCGTTCGGGGATCTCGTCGGTCTTCGCTTCGTCGTTTGACGAGTGGTCTACTCAGTATGAATGACGACGAACACCGGGAACATCGCCGCCTGTTGATGGGACCTTTCGCACGCAAATCGTTCGAAAAATATTTCGACGGCATTAATCTTCTCACCAGTGAAATGCTCGATAGCTGGAAAGTGGGAGAAACGCGTGACATACTCGCCGAGATGACGCAGTTCATGCTGCGTGTTACCAGTGGTATGTTATTCGGACTCGATAATCCGGAGTTTGCCTATCAACTCGGGCATATGTTACACGAGTGGGCCAAACTGAATCATGAAACAGGCACGGGTGCATTTGTCGCAGATGAAAAATACACCAACCGTTATGATGATCTGCTTAAGCTCTCGGATGAATTAGAAGTACAACTTAAAAAACTGCTGGAAATGAAGCGGCAGGATGCGGGTGATGGAAACGATGTCCTTTCCATTTTGCTGAAAGCGTATCAAGAAGAGAACATGGTCGATGAGACCAAGTTGATGGGGCACGTTGCCCTGTTGTTCGCCGCAGCTCACTTAACGACGGCCCATACATTTACCTGGACTTTCTTTCTGCTTTCGCAACATCCAGAAGTCATGCAGGAGTTACACGCCGAACTTCAAGCGGGTGTGCTGGCTGATCCATTAAATCCGAACAGCACGGAAACCTTGCTTGATCGCATTTTGAAAGAGAGCATGCGGGTCTTACCCGCCTCGGCTTATTCGCAGCGAATTTGTGCCCGTGATTTGACGCTTGGTCCGTTACAACTGACGAAGGGAACACCGGTCGTTTTCAGTCAGTTCATGACGCATCACATGGAAGCTCTCTATTCGGAACCGGATCGTTTTGTTCCGTCTCGCTGGTTGGATATTCGCCCCTCTCCGTATGCCTATCTTCCGTTTGGAACCGGTCCCCGCATGTGTATCGGAGGCCCGCTGGCAATGGTCATTCTGAAGATGGTCATCCCACAGGTATTGAGCCGCTTCAAGCTTTCAGCCGTGCCCGGTTCCACGATTAACGGTCGTGTGATTTCCACGATGTTAACCCCCACGAGCACTGTCCCCCTGCTGCTGGAAGAGCAGGATGGGAAGTTCGCATCCGCTCCCATTGAGGGGAGTGTACATCAACTGGTCGATCTACCAGAGCCGGCGAAAACGGTTCGTCGTGCCGCCTAAGCTGTAAAAACCTCGGTTTTCAGCCTGAATCGACCGTTTGCCGCGGCTCATCCCTTCCGCTTCGAGGGTGAGGAACGTAGATTGTGGGTTAATTCTCCCCGCCCTTATTCTCCAGATGAATTACCACAAAAGAACAGAGACATGATTGCCAGTTGGGATTGGTTGAAAGAATACGTGACGCTCGACATGAGCCTGGACGAGTTGACCGACCGTTTGACGATTTCGGGATTGAACCTGGAAGGTATCGAAGAAGTTGACGGTGACAGTGCGATCGATCTGGAGGTCACCAGCAACCGGGCCGATTGTCTGGGGCATATCGGGATTGCTCGGGAAGTGGTTTGTCTCTTTGGTAAAGAATTGTCGATCCCCGCAGCGGAACCAGCTACTTCAGATGAAAATGTGGACACGGTCACATCCGTGGAGATTGAATGCCCCGATCTCTGCCCGCGATATATCGCCCGAGTGATTAAAAACGTCAAAGTGGGGCAATCTCCGGACTGGTTAAAAAAACGGTTGGCGGCACTCGGCATCGCTTCGATCAACAATGTTGTCGATGTGACTAACTACGTACAGATGGAATGTGGGCAACCACTGCACGCATTCGATTTCGACAAGCTCGCCGGAAGAAAGATCATCGTACGGCAGGCGAAGAAAGGGGAGAAAATCACCGCGATTGACCAGCGTGATTATGAACTCACCCCCGAGATGTGTGTGATCGCCGATGCCGAAAAACCGGTTGCGATTGCGGGTGTGATGGGAGGGCTGGAGACGGAGATTTCCGAGCAGACGACGAATGTTCTCATCGAAGTCGCCAACTTTACTCCGCTTACTGTGCGAAATACGGCGCGTAAACTGAGCCTGCACAGCGATTCCTCCTTCCGATTCGAACGATACATTGACGTCCACCAGATGGATTGGGCCAGCCGCCGCTGTTGTGACCTGATTCTTCAAGTAGCTGGTGGTGAGTTACTCGCCGGATCCATTGATGTTGGTGAACAACCAGTTGAGAACACGAACGAAATCACTCTCCGCTTCAACCAGATCGAACGGTTACTCGGTATCAAGATTCCGGGCGAAACGATCGTCCAGATTCTCACCAACCTCGGTCTTGAAAAAGTAAGTAAGCCAAGTGATAGCGAAGCCTCTTTCATCGCTCCCACCTGGCGGCGAGATCTGGCGCGCGAGGTCGACTTGATCGAAGAAGTCGCCCGTATCTACGGTTACGATCAGATTCCCGAAGATCGTTATCTTCCGGTCAATCTCTGTTCGCCTCCCGAAAAGGATTTGACGACCAGGCTGCTTTACGCGACGCTCAATGGCCTTGGTTTTTCGGAAGCGTACACCGTTTCTTTCGTGAGCCGGGAAGATCATGAACTCTTTCAACCGTACGGCGACCGGGAACCGTTGTTTGTGGAGCACTCGACTCGCAAGAAAGAAAATCTGCTGCGACATAGCCTGGTTCCGTCGCTGTTAAAAAGTCGTCGCGAGAACGAACGGCACAATGTGTTCAATGCGGAACTGTTCGAGATCGCCAAGGTTTACCTGGTAGCGAAACCTGGGGCTCCCGAAGCGGAAGTTGAACCGATCAAACTCAGCTTTGTCAGCGGACGATCCTTGCTGGAACTCAAAGGAGTCGTCGAAACCTTGGTCGCTCGTGTCAACGATGCTCTGACTCTTGAAGCGAAGCCTTCGGAAATCAACCAGTTCGAGGCAGGTCGTGGGGCGGAGCTGACCTTAAATGGCAAACCATTCGGCTGGCTGGGAGAAATTTCCCGCGACGTACAGGATCGTCTCGACTTGCGGGACACAGTCACGGTCGCAGAACTCGACTTGGCCTTGCTGATTGACAACCGCAAACAGGTTGTGCACGCCACGGAGTTACCTCAGTATCCGAACATTACTCGCGACTTTAACTTCGTGATGAATGACACGGTTGCCTGGGATGCTCTCGAAGCGACCGTGCGGAATGCCGCCGGCAGATTGCTCGAAGAGGTACAATACGGTGGAATGTATCGCGGCAAACAACTCGGTCCCGATTTGAAATCGTACCTGATGCACGTCAGTTTCCGCTCCCCCGAACGTACACTGACCAGCGACGAGGTCGATGCCGCCCACGCAAAAATCGTGGCGGCTTGTGAAAAAGAGTTAAACGTCAATCTGAGATAAGACTCGTCAGGGTGACACTGCTGGGCAAGCCAGACAGTGGCAACCATGCCAGCATCATTCCTCCCTATTTGGAGGAGTTACTGAGTACCGCAACTCGACGAACACCCCGAACCGTTTGACATCCGTTAACTTCATCGGCGGGAACGCAATCCTGCGCGGCAAGAGTGGTTGCCCTGATCCCAATGTCACTGGTGTGACTTGGACGATGATTTCGTCCAAGAGGCCGTTGTCATAAAACTGACCGACGAGTTCCCCGCCACCGACCAACCAGATGTTCTTCCCGTTCGCAGCAGCAACCATCTCCGCGTGGACTTTCCGCACATCACCGCTGGCGAAGCGAATGTCGGCACCGGGTATCTCACGGAGCGGTTTCGACGTCATCACCCAGCAGGGTTGCGCATACGGCCAGGGGCTGGCTTCGCCCGATTCGGGGTAAATCGCATGCTGAAGTACCCACTCGTACGTCCGGGCCCCCATCACAATCGCCCCGACTTCGGCAATGAACTCCGGGTAACTGGACTCTTCAGAATCACCAAACTGCATCAACCAGTCGAGAGAATGGTCTTCCGTGGCGATGAACCCATCGAGGCTGGTCGCGGTGTAGTATTGGGTTTTCATTCGTGTTTATTGGTCATGCATGAGTGATATTAAAGGTTTTTCCAATCGAACGGATTTTCAATATCTATCAAAGCGCCATCTTCGGTATCTACGTATCTTGTCTCTTGATCGTCATCTTCAAAAAATCGGACACGTCTACACGACAAAAACATCGACTTGTGTCGCCAGGAAAACTCACCCAAAGTATCGAAATCAAGCCACATCGAAAAATCATTTGCCTCAGTCCTGAAACAGTCCACTCCAATGATAAATCGACGCTTTATATGGCTGAATGCGGTCTCCAGCAATTTCGAAGAACCGCTCTCATGTAAATTGAAATCTTCAGGAAGTGAGAACCAACGATTGTTGGGCCAGGTGAATTGAGCAATATCTACGAACCGAAGCCAGCGAAATTCGAGATCCTGCACACGAAACGTCTCCTGTGATCCACCGGATTGGAGATGTTCAAAGTATTTTCCAGCATTTTCGGCTGCGTAGTTGACAGTTAGGTCGATGTAGTTTTCGCGATCATTGTATCGAAATTGTATTAACTCGGATTCGACGTAATAGTCTTCTCTAAGTTTTCGACAATCGATTTGCTCTTTATTTTTCATAGCCTGTTTTTGTAGGTCAGGATGTGCCTAACCTACGTCTTGAAAAGTCAGTTCCCAACTGAAATCACATGTCCCGGGCTTTATCCGAAATGTCTTTCCGGCACCAGGCTCCTTCCCAGCGGATCTGTTTTACGGCTTGATAGGCTCGGAGTTTGGCGTTTGTTAAGTCGGCACCGATTGCCGTGACGCCCAGGACGCGGCCGCCGTCGTTGAGGATGTTGTCCCCTTGCAGGACTGTTCCGGCGTGGAAGACTTTGACCCCTTCAACCTGGTTGGCGGCGTCGATGCCGGTGATTACTTTCCCTTTTTCATAGTCGCCGGGGTATCCTTCGGAGGCCATCACGACGCACAACGTGGGACGCTCGTCCCATTCGAGTTCGTCCAGTTCGTCGAGGCGTTGTTCGGCGGCGAGGTAGAGAACTTTGGCGAGGTCGGTTTTCAACCGCATCAGAACGGGCTGCGCTTCCGGATCACCGAACCGCACATTGAATTCCAGAACTTTGGGACCCTGTTTGGTCAGCATTAACCCGGCATAGAGGACACCGCAAAAGTCCGCTTTTTCTCGTCGGAGTGTGTGGACAGTGGGGACGAGAATTTTTTCGACGATGACATCCATCAAGTCGGAGTTCACAATCGGAGCGGGGGAGTAGGCTCCCATACCCCCCGTATTCGGGCCTTTGTCTCCGTCGTAAGCCGCCTTGTGGTCCTGGGAGGTTTCCAGCGGGATGATCGTATTGCCGTCGACAATTGCCAGGATACTGACTTCCTGACCTTCGAGTCGTTCTTCAATGACGATCTTCTCGGACGCCTCTCCAAACTGTCGCCCGCCGAGCATGCTTTTGACCGCTTCGCTCGCTTCGTATTGGGTGTCACAAACGACAACTCCTTTACCCGCGGCGAGCCCGTCCGCTTTGATCACCAGTTTGATTTCGGAGCGATCTTCAATGTAGCTGAGTGCACCGTCAAGGTTGTTAAACGCCTGATACTCCGCTGTGGGCACATTCGCCAGTTTCATAATCCGTTTGGCGAACGCTTTGCTCCCCTCAAGCTGCGCGGCTGTTTTGCTTGGGCCGAAAACCCGAATTCCCGCGGCCTGCATTTCATCCGTCAACCCGGCGACGAGTGGGGCTTCGGGGCCGATCACGACGAGATCAACCTGTTCCTCTTTGGCGAATTGCACCAGCCGTTTGAGGTCAGAAGAGGAAATATCGACATTGGTTGCATCGATGGCCGTCCCGGCATTC